>SVGQ01000107.1 GCA_015056245.1 Clostridiales bacterium
CTGAGCCCGCCGAAGAGCCTGCCGCCGAGGAACCTGCTGCTGAGCCCGCCGAAGAGCCTGCTGCCGAGGAACCTGCTGCTGAGCCCGCTGAAGAGCCTGCTGCCGAGGAACCTGCTGCTGAGCCCGCCGAAGAGCCTGCCGCCGAGGAACCCGCTGCTGAGCCCGCCGAGGAACCTGCTGCCGAAGAACCCGCAGTGGAAGAGGTTCCCGCTGCTTGATCAAGTCAAAAACACCCGTTGCGAATTGCAGCGGGTGTTTTTTGGAGAGTATATAGTCAATACAAAAGGTTTTGCCCAGAGAGTTTTATAAGCAGCAGAAAAGCCAGCCGCATACAGGCGACTGGCTTTTGCTATTGAAACAATCACACCAAACGGAAACCATTCTCGGTCTGCTGTTGCTGATAACGGCCCAGCAGTTCCTTGATACGATCATAGGGATTGAGCAAACCGCTCAGGCTGCGGTCGTGGTTCAAACTGGCAATGATATAGGAGATATACTTGCTCATGTCGGCTTCGATAAACCAAGGTGCTGCCTGCAGTTCGGGAGTACGGTAGGTCAGGTTGGTGGAAATAATGCGGCTGATGAGGCCTTCTTCGTAAGCCTTGTTGAATTCATCCAGACCGTTGGTAAAAAGGGCAAAGGTGACAGCAGCAAAAATGCGGTTGGCCTTGCGCTTTTTCAGCTCCCGGGCAAGATCCAGAATACTGTCGCCGGAAGAAAGGATATCGTCGCTGACCAGAACATCTTTGCCTTCCACATCATCGCCCAGATATTCATGCGCAATGATGGGGTTGCGGCCTTCCACAATTTGGGTATAATCGCGGCGCTTGTAGAACATGCCCATATCAATGCCCAAAACGGAGCTGTAGAAGATGTTGCGGTCGATAGCGCCTTCGTCGGGGCTGATGATCATCATGTGATCGCGATCAATCTGCAAATCCTGCTCCTGACGGAACAATGCTTTCAGAATCTGATAGGAGGGTTTGACGCTGTCGAATCCCATCAGGGGCACAGCGTTCTGTACGCGGGGGTCATGGGCATCGAAGGTAATGAAATTAGATACGCCAAGGCTTTGCAGTTCCTGCAGCATCAAAGCGCAGTCCATGCTCTCGCGGGTGGTGCGGCGATGCTGGCGGCCTTCATACAGCATGGGCATCACCACGTTGATGCGCTTGGCACGTCCGCCGATGGCAGCAATTACGCGCTTGAGATCCTGATAATGATCATCAGGAGACATAGGAACCTCGCGGCCATACATCTTGTAAGTCTTGTTGTATGCGCCGATATCGGTGAGAATGTAAATATCATAACCGCGAACGCTGCTCTTGAGCATACCCTTGCCTTCACCGGTACCGAAGCGGGGGCACTGGGCCTCAATGAGGAAGTCGGAACGGTTGTAACCCATCAGAGAGTACAGGGGAGTGTTGCCTTCCAGATCCGCCTGCTGGTCATGCCATTTCATCAACCAATTGTTTACCTTTTTTCCAAGTTCCTCGCATCCCGGCATGGCGATGAGTCCAAGGGGTGCATAGGGCTGTGTCAGAAGCTCATTGTTCCACGTACTCACAAAATCCGTCACTTTGCATGCTCCTTCTCAGTCGTACAGTCACAGAGACAGCAATAGTATATCGCAAATGATACAATCTGAAAAGCCACTTTTGAGAAAAAACCAAACATTTAATAATTTTTTGTCTAAATTGTGCAATCGTTTTCCATATATCACATACCGGTTGCATATTCTTTGTGGGAGGGATGTGCATGCTGGGGTTATGTATGATTATTGCATTACTGATTTTGTTATTTTCCTCACAAACGATGGCAGCAGCGCGATTAACGGCACAAGTGTTTGTGCATAGCGTGATGCCGGCATTATTTCCCATGATGGTTTTGGGAGGGTTGATGGGGACGAAGATGCAAGCCACTCAGCAACGAACGAACAAAATTGTTTTTCAAATAACGTTCGGGTTTCTTGCTGGCTCGCCAGCCTCTGCCAGGCAGTTGGAAGCGCTGGCACAACGGCAATACATCAGTAAGCGGGAGTATCGTGCAATGTTGTGTATGAGCGGGGTTATGAGTCCGATGTTTTTCACCGGTACTCTGGCATCCAAAATCGGAAGCAGAGCTGCTTGGGTTATGCTGCTCTGTCATTGGACAGGTGCGCTTTTGACAGGTGCGTTGTTTTGGGTGTTTAGTTACAAGAGCCGGTCATCTGCACTGGCGTCAAAACAAAGCGGTGCATCAGTGCCAATAGCGCCCGGGAGAACGGATCATACGATTCTTTCAGCTCTCCCCTTGGCTGTCAGCAATGCAGCTTCTGCACAATTGTCCATATTGGGCGTGATGATCGTATCCTCAATGTTGGTGACAATCTTTCAAAACGTATTAATTCGGTTGTTTCCCATATGGACGGAACAGAATGCATTGCTTATATCGATCGGATGGGCGATGATGGAGATCGGGGGAGGTATGATGGCCTTGCTGGATTCAGTACCTATGGTTCCCAGCTGGTTGATTTGCGCATTGTGCAGCTTTGGTGGGCTGAGTATCTGGATGCAAAATTTGTTGTTTCTCAAGCAAGAAATACACCCCGCAGAGCTGCTTGGTTATCGCATGCTGCACGGGGTGTTGGCAGGAATATTGTGTTACGGGGTATCTTCATGGTTGACAAAAGCAGGTGGAGTGAAGGAAGTCACCGCATTGACCATGGCTTCAGTCCATTCGGCTGCACCTGACAGATTACCATTCTGGCTGGCGGTGTTTTGGTTGATCATTCTGGCTTGTTATCAGCGGTTGCCGCGGCGGCGGGCTTAAAGATCCAGAACTTGCTGGCTACATAGTTGAAAACCATCACGAAGATCAACACGATCACCCGATTGACGATGTTGCTGATGCCGATGGCTTTGAGGCCCAGCATCATGCCCTGTTCAAACACCAGAAAGCTGACGATGCGGCTTCCTGCAAATTGCAGCAGCTCAGTGATGACCTTGCCGGCAGAAGCCTTTTCCACTTGGAACACCATTACGCGATTGATCCAAAATGCAAACAGTACGGAAATGACCCAGCTGACAGCAGAGGCAATGGACATCTGTGCGGGAGTGGCTTTGTTGATGGTATCAGCTACCCAGGCAATCAGGTTGCCGCCTGCAAAAGCTTCTTTTTCAGCCAGCAGGAAACAAAGTCCGTAATGGATCACCATGCTCAGAAGGGTGGTCAAACCGCCTGCGATCAGGTAACGCAGCAGTTCAGCCTGCTTTGGGTGAGTGTCCAGATAGGTTTTGATCATTGGTGATTTCCTCCTCATTCTTCGCCGTGATCGCCCCGGGCATAGTCACAACTGAGTACATCTTCATACGGAATGGTTCTTGGTTTTTTGCTGGCTCCAATCAGCGCGGTAATGGTGTTCTCTGTTTCTTCCAGCACCAGCAGAGTGCGCTGCACCATCTGACCATCCAGCATCAGCACTGCCCGAATCTTCCGGCCTTTTTCAAGGGAATACCGCAGGAATCGTTTCATTGCTTCAACTCCTCAGGCACCTGGAAAATGCGGTGTTCACCGCCCTGGCTTTCATAAATGACGGGAAACAGTCCTTCCAAAGCAGTTTCATTCAGGTGGAACCAGTTGGCGGAGCGTTCGTAGGAACTTACGTAGATGTAATCCACATCATACTGGGAAAGCAGCCACAGGTTTTCGGCTGGATTCTCATAGAAGGCAGCGATTTCATGGCGGCGGCTGTTGGTATCAAAGCCGTGGTAGTACAAGTAGCTGTCTGAAGAGCAAAGAATGGTGCGGCCTGCCAGTGAACTGACCGGATTCAGGTGCTGGTTGCCTGTAACGAAGATACTGTGCTCTGGCGTATTCTCCCGGATATATTCGCCCACAGCCACATCCTTGGCACTGTAGGCCTGATAGCCGCTTTTGCACTCCCGCATGACCGTCAGGCTGGATGACAGGAAACAGGTGATCAGAAATACAGCAGCGATCAGCCGCCTGCCGCCGAGGCCCTTCAGCCGTTCATAGATCTCCATGGCATAGTCTGCCGCCATGGGCAAGCACAACAGGAACCATACATACAGCAGCTTGTTGTTGTCGTACTCGTTTGGCTGGAAAATGATCAGCTCGGCAATCAGATAGATCAGGAAAGCGCCTGCAGCGATGAGCCGGTTCTGACGGATATCTTCCGGCAGAGTCTCTGCATCTTTGGGCTTGCGTTTCAGCAGAGCAAAAAGGATCAGCAGATAGGGCAGACCGATGTTCTTGATATAAAACCAGAAATAGGGATCGACCAGACCATTGTTGCCCCGGTTGTTGCACCAATTGAACTGAAAGCGCAAAAAATGGTTGCTGTTGGTGGCCTGAACAAAAGTGAAATTGAGCAATTGGGGCAGGGACAGCAGCGCTGCGGTGGCACCGAACACCAGCCAAGGCAGGAACGCGCGGAGAGCAGGGCTCTTGATCCGGTTGGCAAAGGGCAGGAAGGGTGCGGGATGTGCCATGAGAGCGGGCTGTGTATCTTCAATGTCCGCAACGCTATTTTCCTGTAACGACTCAGCTTCCACTGGCAAGGCGTATACATCATCCCGGGCAGCAGTGAACACACAATACAGGCATGCACCTGCGGAGGTCAGCGCCAGCGCAAGGAAGCTGTGGGTATGCAGCAGCGGCATTCCGCCGGCCATCACGCCCAGCAGCAGCATCTCCCGGAAAGTATGGCGCTGCTTTTGGCACAGAGGAGGCAGAAGCAGGTTCAGGCAGGGCATCAGCATGGTCCAGCCGCCGAGAATGCCCCGCTGGGGAATGAGCATATCACAGATGATGTTCACCCAGCGCAGGTTGTTGGGATCGGGCTGGTTGGTAGGGGTCTGATAGTATCCGTTCATCACATTGTGCAGGTTATTCCACATGGTGATCACGTGTCCGTTCTCCACCCGACCACTGATGGTGTAGAAGAAACCCAGACCGCCATTCAAAAACAGCAGGAAGAACGCCAGAAAACGTGCGCCCCGTTTGCGGCAAAGCTGGGATACCAACAGCCCGTACCCCATGAACACCAGCGTCATCATCAGGGTGCCGGTGAATGCCATCGCCGTGGGCAGGGACTGGCCCAGCATCATCATGGTGGTGGCGATGCTGTCCGCCAGATAGGGATAGGCCATGGTAGCGCCCAGCATCAGGCTGTTTTCCAGCGGGAATTTGGCATTGACGATACTGGTGGTCACTGCCAGATGCAGGGACAGATCGCCATAGGTGCTCTGGCCTACATAATAGGAGCCGTCCGGCATGGGACGGATGGAATGGGTGTACTGCAAAAAACCGCTGAGGATCGCCAGCGGTACCACCATCCACATCAAATCCAGCGCCAGCCGTTCCTCTTTCCCATTCATGGGTTTGGCTGGTGTATGATCACGCAGGAGCCAGCTCAAGGCACAAAGCAGCAGCAGCGTACCCGCAGCCAGACCATGGGCCAGATAACTGAAACGAACGCCGTATGCCCAAAGGACTGGCAGCCACATCAGCAAAAGAACGCCAAGAGACAAGCCGATATACAGTCTTACCAGTGGCCTGCGCCCCGGCAGAAGCATTCGGGCGATCCAAACACCGCCCGCCAAAAACAATAGCAAATACAGAACTGACAGCAAAACACGACCTCCTGTTCATCTGTCATCTTCGAATCACACCGACAGCATAGAGCGGAAAAACTGAACCGCTGTCTGCAACGCACCATCTGTGATCGTGCAGCGGCCTTCCAAGGCTTCGTCGCCGGTGACCATGAAGGGGGAGAAGCGGTAGGTTTGTCCGCCGGGCAAGTCATAAAAACGGGCATCAGTCACCTGCGGGCAGAGGCAGGGCGCGATCACTGTACGTTCAAACTGAATCTCCACCGCTGTTTCCAGCGCATCCAAAGCTTCTCCCCGGATGGCGCTTTCCGAACCGTGGGTATAGTTGTTTTCCACAGTCATGGTCAATCCGTTGCGCTGGCAGTAGTTTTCGATCTGACACAATGTCTTCTTGCAGCCCGGAACGCTCAGCTGCCGCAGCAAAAGCGTAGCTTTGCGGGCTGGCTCATCCCGGCTTCCCGCTGCTTCCAGACAGCACACCATGCGGCGGGAAACGAAAAACTGCTGCATCACTGAGCGGCTGCGCCACTTCCATTTTAACAGAGGAAAGGTCAGCCGGGGATGTTTCAGCAGCAGGGCGTAAAGGCCGGTCGCGTGCTTTCCCAGCTTTTTGAGCATTTTCTCGCTGGCGCTGCACAGCGAGGTATTCAGTGGATGTTCCTTGATCTGTGCTGCCAGGCGAAACAGTGAAGCAATGCTTGTCCGGTCGGCTGCATTCACCGAAACATCCAGCAACGCTTTTTCATCAATGCCGATCAGTGCCAGCGGCGCGCCCTTAGGCAGGAAGTTGCGGAAGGCATCCATGGTCACATAACCGCCAAAATCAAGGATATAGCAAGGATGAAGGCTTCGGGCTTTCAGGTGCTCCGCCATGCTGCGGGCACCTTCGCCGCCGCTGAGGCCATCCATACTCAGCGCAAGGAACAGGTCTCCGCCCGGGCAATAGCCGTCACGCAAAAGTTCTTCCAGCGCTTCCAGCAGCGATACCACATGGGCACGGCTCAGGGGAACATGCAGCGGCATGTTGACCGATTGCCAGCCTTGCTCTCCATGCTGACCAGCGGGCACATCCAGCCGGGCAGTGAACACCAGCGGGTCTGTAACACTGGCACCCGGCAATTGCAAAAGAAGTGCATCCCGCGCGAAATCCTGCCGCTCCATGCGGGAAAAAATCAGCGGGTAGCACTCCTCAAGAATTGCCTTTACCTGCTGCGCTCCCTCTGGTGTATAGCAGGTGTAGCCATCCAGCCTGCGCAGCACGTCCCGCGCCCGGTCGTAGTTGATGGGGGCCAGAAACTCGTTCATGCAAGCCAGTCCTTTCGCTTTGTATTCAGTTGATTAGCTGTTCTGCGCTGCTTCGTATTCACGGAGCTTGCGCATGCTGTCCCGGGTATAGAAAAACATGGCATACAACGCGATCGCCACCGCCACCCAGATGAAGATTACATCCAGGCTGACGGGCCAGCCCGGCATCCGCGCTACCAAATCGTCGTGGAAATAGCTGAGCACCAATCCCTGAATAAAGGCGCAATGGGCGATCTTCCCGCTCATCTGGCTCTGCACCACCAAACCGCGCTTGAGCAGACGCTGGCTGCCGTAGATCATGTAGGATTCCTTCACAAAGAGGATCAATACGGGCAGGAGCGGGATCACGCCGGGAATATACTGGTTGCCGAATACCATGGAGAACATGGCAGTCAGCACCATAATTTTATCCGCCAAGGGATCCATCAGCTTGCCAAAGTCGGTGATCAGGTTGTACTTACGGGCGATCTGACCATCCAGAAAATCGGTGAAGCTGGCAACCATGAAGGTGATCAGCGCAGCATACTTGCGGCCTTTGGCAAACAGCACAATGTACACCGGCACCAGCAAAAGCCGGATCAGCGTGAGCACATTGGGCACATTCAGATTCTTTTTGATGTATTCGTTAGCAGTCAATGGAAAAGCCTCCTTGCATATGGCGGAAAAAAGCCGCCGAGGGCCCGCAAATGCAGCAGCCGGCAGAAAAAGTGCCGCGACTGACTGTTGCATATGGAACCAACTTATATTATACCATTCCTGCCAATGGCATGCAAGATGACAATCACGGAACCAGGCAGTCGGGAATTGCGCCGACGGTCGCTTCGTGGTATGATAGACGGGTGTAAACGATTGTACAAATGGGCATATGCCATTGATCGGAGGAACTACCATGGTGCATCATGACTCCCATCTGTCCCGCTACCGGGAACCTTTGGGCCCCATCCCCGCCGGCGGACAGGTGTGTATCCGCTTTTTATGCAACGAATCCGATACTGTTACCCTACGCACGTGGGATGGCAGCGAGCATCTCTTCCCCATGACGCTGACGGAAAACCACCTCTTCGAGGTCACTCTCACCATGCCGGAAACCCCGATGCTTTACTGGTATGATTTCATCATCCACGGCAAGGACGGCGACCTGCGCTACGGTAATTCCGGCGATCAGCTGGGCGGCGAGGGCTTTGTTTGCAACCATCAGCCCGCCAGCTACCAGATCACCGTTTACGATCCGGCCTACCACACCCCGGAATACATCCGTCACGGTGTGGTGTATCAGATCTTTCCGGATCGTTTCTATAAAGACGCCATCGGTCAGACCGGCCGGGAGGAGAAAATCCGCAGAGCCCATCCGGAAGCCACTTTCCACGCGGAGTGGAACGAACGTCCTACGCTGGATCTGGATCCGGAAACCAGCGACAACCGGGCACTGGACTTCTTCGGCGGTACGCTGCGCGGCATCGCGGAAAAGCTGGATGAGCTGAAAGCCTTGGGGGTAAGCATCCTGTATATCAATCCGGTATTCCGTGCCCGCACCAACCATCGCTATGATACCGGCAGCTACGAGGAGATCGATCCCATTCTGGGCAGCGAGGCTGATTTTGATCACCTGATCGCCGAAGCGGATAAACGGGGCATGAAGGTGATGCTGGATGGCGTATTCAGCCACACTGGCTCCGACAGCCTCTATTTTAACCGTTTCGGTCGCTACGACACCCTTGGCGCGTACCAGAGTATGGGCTCCCCCTATTACGATTGGTACACCTTCTACAACTTTCCTGACGAATACCGCACATGGTGGGGCTTCCAGACCCTGCCCACCGTCAACAAGGATCATCCCACCTACCGTGATTATCTGCTGAACCCCAAGGATGGCATCCTGCCCCGCTGGGTGCGGCGCGGTGCCTGCGGCTGGCGGCTGGATGTGGCTGACGAGCTGCCCATGAACACCCTGCGGGATATGCGCAAAGCCATCCGCAGCGTGCGGGAGGATGCCGTGCTGCTGGGCGAAGTGTGGGAGGATGCCAGCAATAAAGTCGCCTACGGTCAGCAGCGCTGCTACTGTCTGGGCGATACGCTGGACAGCGTGATGAACTATCCCCTGCGCCGTGCTATCATTGACTTTTTCACCGGCGTGTGCGATGCTCGCCACCTGCGCCGGGTGATCCTGCACCAGCAGGAAGTGTATCCGGCCCCCTTCTTCTATTCCCTGATGAACCTGTTAGGCAGCCATGACCGGGTACGCATTCTCAACGCCATGGCTGGCTATGACCGGGAAGGCGCTGCCCAGATGGACCGCACCGAAGCCAGCAAGATCTTCCTTGATAAGGACACCCGCGTTGCCGCCCAGAAGAAAGTGCTGGAAGCCATCAAGCTGCTTTGCGCCCTGCCCGGCGCACCCACCATCTACTACGGAGACGAGATCGGCATGCAGGGCATGGCGGATCCGTGGAACCGCGCGCCCATGGACTGGGAGCACGCAGACGAAACCGTGCGCAACACCGTTCAGCAGATGCTGAACCACCGCCGGGACACCCCCATGCTGCAAACCGGTCACTTGACCGTGGAGGCCGACGGCCCCAATGCGCTGATCATCAAGCGCTATGCTGTGGGCGGTAAGGATGTGTTCGGGAAACCCGTAGATGGGGACGAAATTTTTGTGAGGATCGCAAGATAACGGAAAGCGTTGGGGTTGTTTTTAGGGTTCTGCCCCAGACCCGGCAGGCGGCACGGCCCCCTTGCACCCGCTTATTTCGCCATTTCATGGCGCAAAGGAACTCTGTGCTGATTCTTCTGTGCCGTGAAACGGCACAGATAGTGGGATTTCCAAGGGGCTCAGCCCCTTGGGCAGGGTGCGGGGCGGCGCCCCGCATCTCCATCTGCCCCAACAAACAGGAAAGGGAGGAAAATTGCATATGAAGTTTACCTCCCTGAGGTTGCAGCAGTTCCGGAACTATCCGTTTCTGGAACTGAGCCCCGGCGAAGGGTCACAGTGCTG
>SVGQ01000108.1 GCA_015056245.1 Clostridiales bacterium
ATCCCTTGCTACGCAAGGGTTCCGAAACCACCGCGCATGTCGCTGGTTTCGGTTTGGCAATTGGAGGGCTGCGGCCCTCCAATACCTCCATGGGTTTTTCGACAGTCTGGCTCCGCATGAATGAATCATACGGAGTCTTTTCATTTACCGAAGAAATCCGAAGTGTTTCTCAACCAGTTGGGTCGTCTTTTCCACAGTGCTGTCCGGCGTGCGCTCCACCCAGAAATACTCACTTTGCTTGACTGCACGGTAGAAATCCGTGTTCAGGCTGCGAAGGGTTTCGTTACAGGTGGCCTTGGCTTTTGCCGGGTCGGACGCGCTGTTGATGAAACTGTTGAATCCCTGATGGTCCGGCCGGTTGCAGTAATCGTCAATGATGTTGGACGGTTCCTTCAGCAGGAAAACCACCCGGGCGGGATCCGTGAAAAGACTGACTTGTTCCAGCGTCAAATGACAGTCGCACACCACAGGCCGGTCCTGTGAAAGCCGGATCAGGTCCAGCAGCACAAAATCCAGCTGCTCCCGTGTGTTGTCAAGCAGCCATTGCCGGTACTCTTCCACGCTTCGCCCGAAAAACGCATCCGCGTCTGGGAAGGTTTTGTTCATTGACGGTTGAAACATCGGGTCGGACAATTGCCGGTGCTGGTCAAATTGCTGGTCAATATCAAACAGCAACAAATTGTGATGCTCGGCAAGCGCGCGGGAAATGGTACTCTTTCCACCGCAGGCAGTTCCGGTAACAAAAAATACGTTTTTCAAATAGGCTTTGATTACATTATCCTGAATATTCATGATTTGTTCCTCCATTAAATAGTTTTGCGTAAAAAGTACATAAAACTATTTAACACAGTTTCATGTACTCAGAAATTCTTGCGCAGTCTGATCACCATATATCTTACCTCCTGAGATTTGGTCAGAAAAGTATACCATTCAAGCTGTTCCTGTGTCAAATTTTTCTTGCCGCTTACGGTGGGCATACAAGCTAGGAGCGTTCTCAAATACTCCTGCTTCATGGAAACGAACAAGCGCTTACGCAAGATTGATGAGCAGAGAACTGCCATGCATCATCAGCCATACGCTGCCAAGGTTGTCCATGGTTGTACTTTACTGTCAAGTGTGGTATACTACTCAGGATTTGTTGCCCATTTGCAGCAACAAACGGAAACAAAAGGAGGTTTCCCATGCGCGAGATTCTGCTTGCGGTTCTGGTGGCTGCATTGGCCTATCTGATCGGCTGCTTTTCCACCGGTACCATCATCTCCAACGCACAGGGCGTGAATATCCGTAACGAAGGCAGCAAGAACACAGGCGCCAGCAATGTGCTCCGTGTGCTGGGCCTGAAAAGCGGCCTGATCTGCTTTCTCGGCGACTTTTTCAAGGCAGTGCTGGCCTGCTGGCTGGGCAGCATCATCCTTCCTGGCGACACTTTCGGTATTGCCCGCTTTGGCACGCTGCTGGCTGGTCTGATGGTGATCGTAGGCCATAACTGGCCTGTGTTCTATGGTTTCAAAGGCGGTAAAGGCGTTGCCTGCTCTGTAGCGGTGATTTTCTTTGTGGATCCCCTGTGGGGCATCATCTCCATCGTGCTGTGCGTATCGGTGATCGCCATCACCCGCTTTATCAGCCTTGGCAGCATGACCATGCTGCTCAGCTACATGATCTTCATGTGCATTGCCCATTGGGGCGAATGGTTCACCTGTCTGTTTACAGTGATCCTGTTCGTGCTTTGCGTGATCCGCCACCGTTCCAACATCGGTCGGCTGCTCAATGGTACGGAAAACAAGATCGGGCAGAAGGTAAAACCCAATCAGGCAACGGAAGAAAACAAATAACATATGAATATATGCTAACCCCCGGAGTGATCCCATATCGCTCCGGGGGTTGTTTATGCTTTTAGGAGAGCCAGCAGTTTGTCCACATACTGCGACGCATGGTTCAGGCTCAACGCTCCATGGGTGTAGCCCGGAATGATTTCCAGCTTGGCGCAAGGCAGCGCGCACGCAATCGCCTTGGCTGAGCGCTTCATGACCGGTAATTCCCGGCTGCCTGCCACCACAAAGGTGTTGGCACGGCAGTTGCGGACATCCTCCTTCAATCGGGCATTGGCATTCGCTTCCAGAAAAGCGATCAGATTTTTCTGAGAAATACCTGCCGTGTCCCGGTAGTACTCCTCAAACAACTCAGGCTTGATGTGCAGCGAACAAAACTGCAACCGGGCAAACCAACGGCGCCTGATCAAGGGATAGCACAGGGCATAGGTGGGTTTTACAAGGGCGTGAGTCAACCGCATGGGGAATACCAACGCGCTTTCAATAACCGCGTAACGGCAGATCTGAGGACGCTGGGTGAGGATCTCCACCACAATCTGTCCGCCCAAGGACACTCCGCCCATCAGCAGCACCTGACCGCCTAAGTGCTCATCCACCCATTCAATGATCTCCCGGGCGTTTTGTTCAATGGTGACAAAAGGAGCATCGCTGCCTGCGTGACCATCCAGAATGGGAAGGACCACTTGGTATCGGTGACAAAGAAGTTCTGCAACCTCACGGTAATTCCACCAGGACAATCCACCGCCGTGAAGCAGCAGGATGGTTTCCCTGTGTTGTGTGCCATATTCCTTCGCTTGCATTGGTGTTCGCCTCCCAAGGACTTCAGCGGTATTCCCCCACCAGCCGGTGTTCCAACCACTGCCGGGGGTTCTCCTGCCCCAAGGCCCACATCAGCTTGCAGACGGCGCTCTCGGTGGTCATATCACGACCGCTGATCACATGCTCCCGCATGAGACCTCGGCCCACCTCATAGATGCTCACATCCGCTTTTTCGTACAGGCACTGGCTCACCACCAGCACATAGATGCCTTTCTGGCTCAGTTCATCCAAGGCCTTGACCAGATTACGGCGGATATAGTGCAGGCCTCCCAGACCAAAAGCCTCGATCACCAAGCCCCGATAACCGGCTTCTGCCGCGAAACGGAGCACATCCGGAGAGGTGCCGGGAGCCAGTTTCAACAGCAATACCCGGGGATCAATGGTATCCCGCAGGCGGTAACCCTCACCGGGATGCAGAGGCTGGAAGGGCTGAGGCTCATCGAAATGCACGCCATCGGAGTCGATCCTGCCGCAGGGCGGCGCATTGACGCTGGAGAAGGCATGCATGGAGGTGGTATGGGTCTTGACGCATCGCACACCGGAAATCAGATGCGTACCAAAACACACATACACGCCGCCTACGCCCTGCGCCGCTGCGGTGAGGGCATACATCAGGTTGCGGGGCGCGTCGCTGAGAGGATGCTGCATGGGCAGTTGAGAACCTGTCAGGATCACAGGTTTGCCGATGCCCGCCAGCATATAGCTCAGGGCTGCCGCAGTATAGGCCATGGTATCTGTGCCGTGGGTGATGACCACGCCGTCGCAGGTTTTCAGCACCCGATCCACCTCCCGGGCCAGCACGCACCATTCTTCCGGCTGCATATTGCTGGAGTCCATGCAGAAGATATCCTCAGGCATGACCTGACAAGGCAGGGGCGCGTGAAGATGCGCCAGCAGATCACTGGCAGAAAGGGTGGGTGCAAGGCCGTTTTCCGTCTGGGTGCAGGCAATGGTGCCGCCAGTTGCCAACAGGGCAATACTCATGATTTACCACTCCGGTTGGGTGTAGAGGACGATTGTGCCCTCCGCACGGGTTTGATTCAGGTCGATGGTTCGCTGGTTCCTGCTGCCCTTGTAGAGCAGTTCCAGCGAGCGTTCTGCCAGCAGGAAGGGGCCATCCACCAGCACATCTGTCTGCTGGAGCAGATCTGCAACAGCCGGATCCGCTTGCGCCATCTCCAGCAGTTTTTCGTACAGATAGCCAGAAAAGGTCCATACATTCAGTCCCTTGGCATGGGCGCGGCGGGCCAGTTCTGCACAGGCGGCAGGCTGCCCGAAGGGTTCGCCGCCGGACAGGGTGATGCCATCCAGCAGTGGGTTGCCGGTAAACTTGGCTTCCACAGCGTCCAGCGTCCATTCTGTACCGCCTGCCGGGTCGTGGCTCTCGGGATTGTGGCAACCCGGGCAATGATGCGGGCAGCCCTGCGTAAAGACAGCGGTACGGTATCCGGGACCATCCACGATGGAATCGGTTACGATGCCGTAAATGCGCATGGTTTCGGGGGAATTGTTCATCCTGTTTCATCCTTTCATCAGGGAGATTCAAAAAAACAAGTTGCCCAGCTGATAAACCAGCATGGAAGCCAGCCATGCCAGCAACAGATGCCCGGCATAGGCAGCGATGGCAATCCGGCGGTTGCCGGTTTCCCGGGCAAGCGCGGCGGTTGCCGCTGCGCATGGCGGGTAAAGCAGCACAAAAACCAGAAACGCAAAGGCCGACAGACTATTGGGGAAAACCCGGTGCAAAGCCATACCGGCAGCCCCCGCCGTCTCCGGCATGGCAACCAGCACCATCAACGTGCTGACGATGTTTTCTTTAGCCAGCAAACCGGTCAGCAAAGCCGCTGTCGCAGCCGGATGGGCAAAGCCACAGAGCTGAAAGACCGGCGACAACCAGCCCGCTGTCACGCCCAGCATGCTTTCCTTCAGATCCATTGCCGGTTTCAACGCAAAGGTATAGCGGCTCAGCAGCCATACAGCCAGCGTCGCCAGCAGAATGACCGTAAAGACGCGGCTGAGAAACTCGCAGCCCCTGTGCCACACCTCCCGCAAGGCATTGCGCAGGGAAGGCAGCCGATAGGCGGGCAATTCCAGCAAAAAGGGTTCTGTCGGACGGGCGGCAGCAGTCCTGTTCATCAGCCATCCAGCAGTTGCCGCTGTCAGAATTCCCAGCAGATACAAGGCTGCGATCACCAGTAGCTGCCTGTTCGGGAAAAAGAAGCGGGTCAACAGCAGATAAACCGGCAGTTTGGCCCCGCAGCTCATCAATGGGGTGAGCAGAACCGTCAGGAGCCGTTCCCGCTGACTCCTCATACTCCTTGCGCTCATCACCGCAGGAACCGTACACCCAAATCCCATCAGAAAAGGAATCAGACTGCGACCGCTCAGCCCCATCACCCGCAAGGGACGGTCCATCAGAAAAACCACCCGGGCCAGATAGCCGCTTTCCTCCAAAAGATTGAGCAAGAACATCAGCAGCATCAGCGGCGGCAGAAAACCAAGCACACTGCATACACCGGGCAGGAGACCATCCACCAGCAAATATTGCAAGCCAGGGGCTGCATGCCATTTTTCCAGCAGTTTTGCCACAAGCTGTATACCTGTCTGCAACAGACTGGCGAACGCATCAGTCAGCGCCTGTCCCGGCCTGCCGAATGCAGTATAGAACACCCCGCACAAAACCATTGCCACCACAGGTATAGCCCACGATGAACGCACCAGCAGCCCGTCCCATTGGATGGTTCGCTGAGCGTGTTCCCTTTGCGTGCAGCATGCTGTGACCAGTCTTTCCAGCCAGCAGTATCGCCCTGCTGCCAAAGCTGCCGCCGAAGACAAGCCTGTCCGTGCTTCCAATGAGCGCAGGGTTCTGAGCAAGGGCGAAAAATTAACCTCGCTGCTATGAGCGCTTAAACGTTGCAATCCAGCAGTGCCGGATTCCATCAGCATGGCAGCCGCGGCACGGGTATCCTCAGGGAAACCGGCAATCTGCAGCGTATGCTGTAACGCCGGGTTCTGCCGGATGCTGTCGGACAGCTCCAGCAAAGCACTTTTCGCAGGGCCAGTGCAGAGGATCCCATCATCTGCACGAAAAACGGGTGATTGCTTTTCCACAGCCGCCTGCACCAATGCAGGAATCCCAACTCCCGTGCGGGCACAGATGGTCACCACCGGAACACCCAGCCTGCGGGACAGCAACGCAATATCAATGCGCCCGCCGCTGGCCTGCAATCGATCCATCAGGTTCAGCGCCACCACCAGCGGTCTGCCCAGCGCAAGCAGTTGCAGCGTCAGGTACAGATTGCGCTCCAGATGAGTGGCATCCACCACGTTGACGATCAGGTCCAGGGCGTTCTGTGTAAGACAATGCCGGGTGATCTCTTCCTCCTGCGAAAAAGGCGAAAGGGAATAGACCCCCGGCAAATCTACGATTTCGATGGGTTCTCCACCCTCCGGCAACCACTTGCGTAATAGCCTGCCGCTTTTTTTCTCCACCGTCACACCGGGCCAGTTGCCTACATGCTGGTGACCGCCGGTCAGACGGTTGAACAGAGTGGTCTTTCCGCAATTCTGGTTGCCTGCCAGCGCAATGATCATAGTCCTCGCTCCCGTTCCTGCTGATGCTTGTCATCTTCCGTACATCAACCGTTCAGGAGTGCTGTTCCCTTATGCGTCCACAGACTGCTGCACCGGCTCTACCAGAATGGGCTGGCGGCCTTCCTGCCGCAGCCACTTGCGCAGTTCGTGCTCAATCACATCCACAGCCAGCACGTCGCCATCCTCATTCTTCAAACGGCTGCCCAGTTCCTCGGCAGCCACCTGATAGCTCTTGGTGCCCACCAGCAGATTCAGCGCATTGGTAAGCCGACGGACAGTGAGCCGCTCCCGGTGGATGGGCTTGGGGCCGACGCCCAGCTGACGCACCCGGTTGCCCCAGAAGGGCTGATCGCCGCCAAAGGGAATGACCAGCGTGGGCTTGCCCGCCAGAATACCGGCAGCTGTGGTACCAGCGCCACCGTGGTGCACTACGGCCTTTACCTTGGAAAACAGCCAGTCATGGGGGACGAAATCTGCCATGTACACATTGGGAGTTTCGGGCAGATCGGTGCCGCCCCAGCCCTTTGCCATAATGGCCCGCACGCCGCTGCGGCGCACAGCCTCCAGCACGATGCGCTGGGTTTCGCCCATGTCCCCGCTGACCATGGAGCCAAAACCGATATACACCGGCGGCTCGCCTGCGTCCAGAAACGCCTGCAATTCAGGTTCCGGTTCATAGTCCTGCGCAGACCGATCATCCAGCCAAAAACCGGTCATGTGGATGTTGGCACCCCAGTCCACCGGGCGGGGCATCAGCAGCGGGCTCATGGCGTACAGCACAGGCACTGTATGCCCATTCAGCTCGTAATCCGGCTTGGCCTTCAGCTTGCGGGGTGCCATGCCCTTGGCTTTGCGCCAATCGGACAGATAGTACTTTTCCATCATGCTGATAAGCAGATAGCCCACCGGATAGGTCATATTGTTCCATGCCTTGCCCACGCGCTGACCAGGGGCCGCGGCGATGGGCGCGGTCTTGTTGCGGTCCATGGGATAGTAATGGGTCTGGATATAGGGAATGTGGCGCACTTCTGCCAGCGACTGAAAAATCTGACCGAAGAAAGTGCCAATCAGCGCCTCAGCATCATCACACGCTGTTTCGATGTCCTCCAGAAAAGGATCGATGATATCCACCAGTGAATTGCGCAGCTGTTTGAGAAAAGCAACGCCATTGGCACCCTTGCTCATAACCGTTGCCATAAAATCGCGCACATCGCCGGAAATGGGATGAAAACGGAGCCCTTCTTTCCGGACGGCCTGCTCAAAGGTATCAAATGCTGCGATCTTCACATCATGACCGCGGCGCTTCAGTTCTCTGCCAAGAACGATATACGGCCGCACATCGCCGGTCGAACCTATTGCAATCATTGTAATCCGCATACTACGCCTCCGTCCTTTCGTAAATACAGGTCACGGAATCATAACGATATAAATCAAATGTAGTATACCGCACCCTTTGTGCAAATGCAAGATTCGTTGCGCAAAGCATGCCATTTGACGAACAAACGTTCTTATGTTATAATGACAAAAACGGAGGTGACCCCCATGCGCGCAACCCTTGAACAGCTGCGGCGGTATCTGCTCCGGCGGCATGGTTTGCTGGGAGCAAGGCGTTTTCATGGCCCGGAAGGCGTGATGCAGTATATCCGTCAATGCGGCTGCATTCAGTTTGACCCGGTGGATGTGTGCGGCAAGAGCCATGAACTGCAACTTCTGGCGCGTGTCCGCGGCTTTTCACATGATATGCTGGACAGCCTGTTGTATGACCAGCGTCGGCTGATCGATTTCTTCGACAAGAATCTGTGCATCATGCCGGTGGAAGACTGGCCCTGTCTGGAGCATATCCGCCAGTGGTACCGGGACAACGGGCGCAGCATGGATCAGGTGAATCAGATTGCCGGGCAGGTGCTGAACACAGTGCATGCCAGAGGGCACGTCAGCGCGGATACCCTTGGCTTGGAAGGCCGGGCTGATTGGTACTGGAGCGGCTCCAGCCTGAGCCGGGTGGCCTTGGAAAGCCTGTATTTTCGGGGTGAACTGGTGATCCACCACAAAAAGGGAAGCATCAAAAGTTATGCGCTGGCATCGGATCTCTTGCCTGCGGATTTGCTGAACGCTCCCTATCCTTTTGCCGACAGTTTGAGCCGTATGCGCTGGCAGGTGCTCCGGCGCATCGGGGCCATTGGCGCGTTGTGGAACCGTCCCAGCGACGCATGGCTGGGGGTGGACGGCATGAAAAGCCCGGAGCGGCAAGCCATTTTTCAGAGGCTGGAAGCAGAAGGCTCAATCCTGCCGGTGCAGGTGGATGGACTGCCCGCCACCCTGTACATCCGCAGCGAAGAAGCTGAAGCGCTAAAAGCAGCGGCAGAACCCTTCACCGGCAAGAAGCAGGTGCGCATGCTGGCCCCTCTGGACTGCCTGATGTGGGATCGCCGCCTGATCGAAGCCATCTTCGGCTTTTCCTACACATGGGAGATCTACACCCCTGCCGCCAAACGGAAATACAGCTATTATGTGCTGCCGGTGCTCTATGGCGAACGCTTCGCAGGGCGCATTGAACCAGTGGCTGACCGCAAGGCTAAGAAACTGATTGTGCGCAACTTCTGGCCTGAGAAGGGGTTTCGCCAGACGGAGGCTTTCCGCAAGGCGCTGGAGAGCGAGCTGAAGTTACTGGCAGATTTCCATGGGCTGAAGGAAGTGGTGTGGGAGAATAGCAACCCCTGACGGTACTTCCATGGTACTTGTGAAACAGGCTATTTTAGATTGATCGGAGGAACTTTCATGAGCGCAATCAAACGAATCGAAGTAGACGAATATTGGGCTGATTCAACCATTATCGAAGCGGGCAACTATGTTTTCATCGGTTATTGTATGGGAAACGAAGGTCAAACGATCGAAAAGCAGATCGAAGGTGCGTTTTCTGTACTTGCTGACAGGCTGAGCAAAATTGGACTTGGTTTGGACTCCGTTGTCAAAATGGATTGCTTGTTCAAAGACATTCGTGATTTACAATACCTGCCAGCCATCATCAAACAATATTTCAAGAATCAATACCCGACCAGAAAAGCCTTTACCACTGATTTTATCAGAGAAGGAATTGCATTCCAAATCGATGCCATTGCTTACAAAGGATAAACAGAGAAACATACAGGGCATTTGCCAACTCAGTAATCCCGTACCTGCCGCCGGTACTCCGTAGGGCTGACCCCCGCAAACCCGTGAAAACACCGGCTGAAATACAATTGATCGGCAAAACCCAATTGCTCGCTGATCTCCCCCACCGGCAGCAGGGTTTCCCGAAGGAGTCGCGCCCCTTCCTCCATGCGCAGATGCTGATGATATTCGTGCATGGTTTGGGCGCGGCTCTTTTTGAATACCGCCGCCATGTGCTTATAGCTGAGGAAAAAGGCCCGTTCCAGTTCTTTGGCT
>SVGQ01000109.1 GCA_015056245.1 Clostridiales bacterium
GATTTCCGCGGTGGGATCGTCGCTCATGGCGTAGGTGGTCTCCTCCACCGTCACCTCAAGGGTAAGGCCGCATTCCGCGTCCATGCGCAGGGCATAGGCGAAATCCTTGCTCACCAGGCCCTCCGCGCGGTACATATTATAGCGCAAACCAGCCGTGAAGCCCGCCGTGGCCAAGGCCGTAACCTGATCCCCCACACGGAAGATCAGATAATCAATGCCAGAGGCGGAAAGCTTTTTGCAGACCAGGCCGGAAAAGCTCCATGTGTAGTCCAGGGCCTGCTCATCGCTGACGCCAAAAGCCGTCAGGGTCAGCGTGTCCGGCACATCGTCCAGGGTCAGATCAGCGAACTGCGCCGTGAAACAAGGGGCTTCCTCATCCTCGGGCAGGGGCGTCTCACCGGTGTAGGTCAGCAGCAGGTCCAGGGTTTCTTCTCCCAGGGTGAGCTGGGTCATGCTGCCATCCTCCAGGATCAGCTCCACACCGTCATAGGCGGTCACGGATTCCTCGGTGGAGGTTGCGTGGCTGGTGGTTCGGTTGGAGCCACCCCGGCCGCTTGTGGATATCTTCCTGACGGAGACCTCCTCGGGATAGAAGGTGGTGCAGCCGGCGTGATCCCGCACGATGATGCTGCCCACGGGGAACACCTGCGATTGATTGGTGCTGTAGAGGTAGGTGGACACACCGCCCGCCTCAGCCATGAGGGCGTTCCATGTGGCGCCGCCATCCAGGGAGACTTCGCCGCTGCCGCTGAGGGCGTCGCCCGCGGTGATCTGCAGCGTGCCGTTACCAGCCCTGACCTGCAGAAGCGGCGGGGTAACATCCAGCCAAACGTTGTAGCTCTCAGAGATGGCAGCCGTGCTGCCGTCGGGGGCCATCAGCATGAACTGCAGGGAATACTTCCCTTCTTCAGCGGCGGCATAGCGATGATCGGTAAGGATAATGGGGGCGCCGCCATCCACCGAAACGGCGGGAGCGTAGCCCGCTCCCAACTCCTCCAGCGTGGGTGTGGCCACCAGGGTAAAGCTTGGCACAACGCCGGACCACTGGCCGTTGGAGAAGTTTTCCGCCTCCACCCGCAGCGAAACAGTCCTTTCGCTGGCCTGGCCCTTGGGCTCCATCCACACGAACAGGGAGTCAGCGCGCTCCACGTCCTCGTTTTCGCCGGATACGCGAACCACATAGCCATCACCGAAGCGCTCGGGATCCGGCAGCAAGGTTTTGCAGGAAAGCTGGGTATTGCCCCCATCCAGCACGATGATCCGCTCGGTGAGGACGTAGATCACCTTGCCCTCGGTGCGCAGTATGTCCGCCAGGTCGCCCTCGGCATGCGTGTCCCCGGCAATCGTCCACGCCTGAGCCTGCGCAGTGGCCTCGGGCATGGCTGGTTCTGCCGTGGGTTCCGGGGTAGGTTCAGCCGTGGCGGTGGGCGTCGCCGTGGGCTCCGGGGTGGGTTCCGGCGTGGCGGTAGGCGTAGCGGTGGGCTCCGGGGTAGGTTCCGGCGTAGCGGTAGGCGTCGCCGTGGGCTCAGGAATGGCTACTTTGAACTTGGCAGAACGGTGCAGCACAGAGCCATCCGCTGCCAGCAGCGCAAAGCGGTACGTCCCCGAATCCTCGGGCACATAGCGGTCGCCCGTCAGGGGCTGGGGAGCGCCATCATTCACCACCACCGCGAAGGTCATGCCTTCTTCCATGGCCGGGGTGACCGCCAGCAAAAAGGTGGGGCAGCAGGGAGCGTCCGCCGCGTAATCAAGGGCCGTCACCAGAATCTCATGCTCAACAATTTCTCCCATGGCAGGCGGCACGGGGGTGGCGGTGGCCATGTCCTCCTTCTTCCCGGCCCAAAGGAAAAAGGTATCCTTCTTCACAAAGCCATTGGGATCCCGCACGGAGAGGAAAATGCAGTCGTCCTCGTGGGTAAACACCTCGGGATCCAGCGCGAACTTGACCGTTGACAACTTCTCAGCGGTATAGCCAATCAGCTCCACAATGGTGTCATCGTAGAGGTAGAGCACCAGCCCCATGGGGATAAGGTCATCCGGCTGGCCATAAAGCTTGGCGCCATCCACCAGCACATAGAGCGGCCCGTACGCCGGAGAGGGTGTAGGCGCAGGCTCTTCGGTGGCAATGGGTTCCTCGGTGAAAACGGGTTCCTCGGTAGGCACAGGCTCCTCCGTAGGCACAGGCTCCTCGGTGAAAACGGGTTCTTCCGTAACCTCAGGCGTCTGTGTGGGGATGGACTCCTCTGTGAAAACGGGTTCCTCCGTAGGCATGGGTTCAGCCGTGGCCGTTGGAGCAGGCTCCAGGTCGGTGGGGGTGGTAACCGTTTCTGCCAGGCCTGTGCTGGCGCCCATGCAAATGGCCAGCAGCAGCGCGAGAAATCTCTTCATGTTCTTCTCCTTTCTCAGGGCAGGACGATGGTCGCGTTCATCCCAAGGCGAACGGATTCATCTGCCTGGAAGGAACCATAAGCGGTGTAGGTGGTTTCCTCGCCATTGGCGGCGGTATTGCTCATATAAGATATATCGCTGATCTCACCGGCAAAGGCTTCTCCCTGGCCTTCGTTCCAGTTGAAATAAATGCTGCACGCGTCGCCCACGCTAAGGGTGGAGAGCATATCCTCGGGGATATCCATGCTGATCAGATAGCCGCTGGGGGGATACACAGTCGCCAGCACATCCTCTTTGCGGACCTGCTGCCCTGCCTTCACCGCCACCTCCGCGATCACGCCCGCGGCGGTGGAACGGATGCTGCTGTCCGCATAGACCATGCCGCCAATGTCGCCATCTACCGTTTCAAAAAGGATCTGGCCACGTTCAACCTCGTCGCCTTCCTTCACGTGGAGCTTCAGAACACTCCCCGTGCCGGAAATGGCCAGCGCGTCCGTGCGGGAGACCGTGCCGCTGCCAATGCATTGCTTCGCCGCGTAATCTGCCGTGCGGTAAATATTCACGGTTTCTTCCATATACAATTCGCCCGCCGTGGTCTGCACCGTGTAGCCAGAGCCCTTCACGGCCGTCACGATGCCCTCTGCCCGGTGGCTGCCGTCCTTTGTGCAGCGCAGGTAGACCTTTTCGCCAATGGTCACGTACATGGTTTCAGCCGATTCATAGGCCTTGCCGATATTGGCGGCGATGGTGAACTTGCTCACCGGCGCCAGATACATAACGGTTTTCTCCGCGCTGTCGCCCGGGTTGGCGAATACGCCTCGGATGGTGCCATCCTCAGTGGCCAGCACACGGGTGGTGGACAGGGTGGCGATGACGTCATTTACCTGCACCATGGTGCCCGCGCGCAGGCCAATAGACTTCACCATGCCGCCATAGGGGGCGGTGATGCTGAAGGTTTCGCCCGCGATGACCTGGCCATCGAACCGCTCTTCAGCGGAGGCCATTGTAACCATCAACAAAACGCAAAGCACAAAACTCCATAGCTTTTTCATTCCGGCCAACTCCTTTCTTGACCCCAGGGGCCTGGCATATCGGTACCTGTAGCCAGGCCGCCCGTTCCACGGTTGGGCACGCTATTGTTTTCCATGCCAGAAAAAGGCGTGTTGCGGAGATTCCCGCGGCTGTTCCCGCCATCCACATGGTTGATAACAACCTTCTCCCCCACCAGTTTCTTATACAGCTCCACCAGCGAGAAAACATTCTCCGCTTCTTTTGTGCCAGACACAGCCCATACGGTATCGTCCTCGCTGAGCCCGGAGAGAATCTCCACCCGCATGCCATCGCTCAATCCGGTGGTTACCGGCGTCCGGATATAGCCAGTCTCATCCTTGCGCAGCACATAGGGCTGCTTCTCCTCGTCAAAGGACAGCGCCGCCATATCCAGCAGTAAAACATTCTCCGCAGTCTCCGCCGGAAGGGTGACGCTGGCGGTCATGCCAGGCAAAACCATGCTGGGCACAGCCAGCTCCGCCGTGGCCGTATAACGCGCCACCTGGCCGGAAGAAGAGGATACCCGGTTGACATGGGTGATCTCCGCTTCAAAATCCATGCCCAGGGGAACAACGCTTACCATGCATTTCTGGCCCGCGGCCACGTTCCGCACATCATACTCATCCACAGAAAGCGATACCTGCAGGTTGGTCAGGTCGCAGATCTGAATCAGCTGAACATTGTTCCACAGCCAGTCGGTGGCATCAAAGCGCAGCTCGGTCACCACACCATCCAGCCCGGCCTTGAGCACCTCACCATTGTCCAGCAGCATGAGCTTATCGCCCTTTTTCACATCCTGCCCCGCTTTCACATACAACTCCCGTATGGCCGTTGCCCTGGATGTGTTTTGAAGCGTTTCGCTGTACAATACGTTGATGCTGGCGCTGAATCTTTTATCGGTGGCAATGCTGCCGCGCTGAACCGAATAATCTGTATAAATCTCAACCGCCGTCGTGCTCATCAGCGGGGCCAGATAGGCAACAGCCAGCCCGGCTACCGCTATCAACAAAAGCGCAAAGATCATCTTCCGCAGTATGTGTCGCCGTTTTCGCACTGGTTTAATAACCTCCAAGCCGGCTATTCGCCGATCGTTTCTGCCGGAATTACCCATTTATCATTATGAGGCAGCCTGCCCATGTATAGGTGAATGAAGCATGAAAAATATATGAAAAAATGTAAATTTTTCTCTGGATGATCTTTCCAACGTTTTCGCCCCCAACCCAAGCGCAAAAAAACGCCCATCCCTCATGGGATGGGCGATACAGCGCACCTGGCGAGATTCGAACTCACGACCCCTCGCTTAGGAGCACAAAAAATCGTCTGATCCATACTGTGCTACGATGTTATGCATGTTCCTGAACCCCTTGAAATGCACGGCTTTCAGGCGAATCTCATGATTCCCGGTGTTGTCCAGTTTTGTCCCATTTTTCCGCTTGCTTTTGCGTCCTGTTAGCAAAATGTTAGCAGAGCCAAAGCAGGAAACGAACACAAAACGAAAAGGAGTTCGAATTATTTATTCAAGCATAGCCAATTTCAACTTGGCGATTATTCTTCTTGTGCTTACCCAACAAACGTCATAAGAACTCCGATCCTCCAATGGCATACATTCACTTCAAAATACGAAGTAATGCATGCCATTGATATTTTGGGCAATATTTTGAGTGGGCATGAGATATCATAAGTTTTGAGAGTCTTTCTATCTAACTAAGATGTTTTTTGTTCAAACATCAAGGCTTCAACAATTTGTGAAGTACTGCATCTGAATTAACAGAGCTGATTTCTTGGACATTCTTTTTATCCAATGTTGCTCGTAAAAAATCTATTTTCGCTTTACGCACACGATGATTCGATGTTCTACTTATATTCTTAACAACAATACACTACTCTCTTTAGAACAAGCTATTCCCGCAAACATCAGTGAGACGATATGCAAAAATACACTTGCATATCATTTGGCTGACGATGAGGGAAAACAAATGTTGATTTCCGTATTTCAAATGATTGAAGAAAAGGTGGCAACTCTTAGCAAACAACAGCATGTAAAGTATAGTGCTGCCATGACTGCCGTTGAATATGGAAAATCAATTGAAGCATGGATTGACGAGGTAGATCTGCCCAACCACTTCTATACAGAATCTGAACTTCTTCGACTTCTTGTGAGCCTGTATGTCAGCCTGTACAACGTAAAATTAAAGGAAGATGAATTGCTTCTTCTGTGTCAGGAGTGGATTAAAGGAAAAATGCCCCTGGAGATGCTCAATGGCTCACCGTTTACAGATGTTGACCAGCTGATGGACACTTGCCATAAGACAATCTCATATGAGATGAGTTTCCTAATGGGGAATATAATTGATTTGCTACCTGAGATAGATGACGAAGAAACTACAAGCGAATTGTATTCTTCGCTATCCTTGCTGCAACGAAAGCTGAAATATGGTGTTCAAAGCTTAACAGCAATATCAATTTGTGAATCCTTGTTCTGGGATCGCTATATTGCTGTCAAGGTTTCCAATATTCTGCGGAATGAATCCGTTGCATCATCTGATCTTGATTTGTATCTTATGCTTAATAAAGATAGGATACATGCATATCTGGATAAATTGCCAAGTTGCTTTAGTGAAAGTTTTTCTAACTACATCACCAGAAATGCGGATGCTTAATGCGTCATATAGCAACGGGTCTCCTACAGTAATGCCGGAGACTCGTTGTTTGGTATACACGGCACTCTACACATACAGTATTGTGTGTCATCCAACAATGACGTTTCCCACTTCAACGCACGATTCATAATCCAGCACCAGCCAGCCGCGCTCTCCTGCGGCCAACTGGTGCTTTCCCATGTTGGCGCGAAGGCATACGTCAATGGTGTTCTCCTCGCAGTCGTACACATAAGCATCCAAAACGCTGGTTGATTCTGTGCTGTTGCTCTGCTCAATCTCCACTTGGCTGTTTTTGCTGAACGAACCGCGCTCCACCGTTCCGAAAACAACCACCTTGTTCTTCAAGCGTTTCGCACGGGCGATACCCACCTGAATCGCGGTGGGTTCAACCCGAATCGCATCCTCGATGCGGAACAGACTGGTCTTGTCGCTTCCGAAGGCAGCGAGGCTTTCTTGATCGACAGCTTCCTTTGCGGCAATCATGTCTTTTGCCGTTTGCAGCGGCATTTTGTGCATGTTTTTGGTGTTGAACAGATTCCAGGAGGACTTCTGCAGCACGCTTGCCTTCATCCATTCACGCTTGGTCGCAAGCAGCTGCTCTACGCGCGCCTTGCATTTCTCACACAGAGCCCCGTCAGCCAGCGAACCTGCGTTGATGCTCCAGAAGCCCGTTCGGAAGAACCCCAGCTTTTTATCGCACAGGGAGCAGTGCGAACCCAGGGGAATATACTTGCTGTCGGTAGCCCACTCAACAAACTTTGCAAATTTCGTAGCCATCGTATTCCTCCACATCAAACAGAGCTGAGGCACATTGGTCTCAGCTCTGTTGCTTTACATCGGTTTATAATCGCTGATCACCAGGCCACTTTCCCGGGCACGGACTGCCAGCTCGGTGCGGTTGGCAAACTGCGTTTTCTCGCGGATGTGCTGAATATGCTGCTTCACGCGGGTGACGGACAGACACAGTGTATCCGCAATCGCAGCGTCGGTCTTGCCGCTGACCAGCTCGCGCAGCACTTCCAGCTCGCGTTCAGTGAAGTCCTCACTCAGCGCAGCACCCAGACGAATCACCGGTGCAGAATCGGGATAGATGGATTCCCCGGCCATGGTGCGGTCCATCACCTTCAGCAGTGCTTCGGCGGTGGGCTCCTTGTACCAGAAGCTCTCTACGCCGATCTTCCGTGCCTGGTCGATGTAGCTGTATTCCGGCTGGCTGGTAATGATAATGATTTTGATTGCCGGATAATTCTTCTTCAGCTTTGCCGCTGCTTCAATGCCGCTCATATCCATCGCGGTACAAACGTCCATCAGTACCAGATCTACTTGATTGGTCATGCAGTACAGCTCCGCCATCGCAGCGCTGTCCAGGGAAGGTACCAGATGATACTTCTCACTGGTGCTGACGAAGATCTCCAGAAGTTTCCGGGCCATCGGATCGTCTTCCACAATCAATACATTATACATCCCTCGTCACCTCTCTTTCAAAGATCATCGTCAGTACAAAACGCGGAAAAGTTTCAATCTTCATCCGGCCACCTGCCGCTTCAACTTTTCTGCGGGCAGTACTCAGACCACCGCCTTCGGTTACCGGACCGGTTGGAACCGTGCCATCGTTGGTATAACAAATGATGTATTCGCTATCCGTTTCCTCCACATCAATCCACAACTGCTTAGCTCCTGCATGACGCACAGCATTGGTCAGGGCTTCTGCACCCATGGACGCAATCAGCTTCCTGATTTGGACGTTTGCCGGCATCTGGCCTTGCATGTGAACACGCATGCCAATCGCCCTGGCAGCGTTCCTTAAGCTCGCAAGCGTGTCCGTTTCCTGCTGGGGCTCGGCTTCCATGCGCAGCACATCAATGTTACGCTGCCAGATATCAATGATTTTTTGCGGATTGCCGGATTCATACTGAAGGTAGTGCCGGGTCATCAGCAATGCCTGACCAAGGAAACCGTGCAGGTTCACACGGGTCTCCAGGCGTTCGCGGGCGATGATGTACTCATCTACCTTGTCGCCATAGCTGCGGATGCGGGCGTTCATGGCTTCCAGGTCACGGTGCTTGTCTTGAAGTTCGCCCACCAGTTGATGCTGTCGGGTCGTATTCGCAGCAGTCAGCTGAATGACACCGTCCAGTATGTCGCGGTGGAAGCTCCAGAAGTTGCCGTCCGTCAGGCGGAATTCCGGGTGATCACCCGAAGCTATGCGTATTGTTCCGTTCACAGTCTCACTGTTGACCAGTGTCTCCCAGAACAGGTTGGCGTTTTGCAATGCTGTGTCAAACAATGTATGGCTCAGTTCGTTCATGCGGTGGTTGGTCAGCAGGACCAGGCCGTTGGGCTGGGAGAAGCATAAGCCGGTTTCCAGTTGGTCGAGACTTTCCTTGATGGATGAGGGCGTGATGGTGTTCCTGCGACGCTTGAACTCCTCCGTGATCACCATGATAAAGAATGATGCAATGGCACCGGCAATCAGCACGGGGAAGATCACCGGCTGCTGTTCAAACCAAAGAGAAACTGCCGGAATGTGCGCCGGAGCGCGTTCGGCCCGGATGACGGAGGTATACAGTAGCATCATCGCAGACACAGCCAGTGTACAGACCGGCAGCAGGATCTGCTTGACCCTGCCTTGCTTTTTGCCCACAAAGATGCTGGTGCAGATGCCCGCCACCATCGTCAGGAATAGGAATGTCACAATCGTCGTTTTCAGTGGCATGGGGAGGAGGGCGTAAGTCATTTGGCAGCACCTCCCTGTCCGATGGTCGCTTCAACAATCAGGTCTTCATCCTGGGGTTCGCATGTGACCGTGCCGCCTGCAAGAGAGAAGTCGGAACCAGTGGGATTCGTATCCTTGCAGCCGGCCTGAATACGCATGCGAATCGAACCCTGTGCGCAGTGGACGGTGACCACCATAGCGCTGAGCTGACCCAGAAGGTGTTCCACAACCTGTTCAAACAGATCATAGACGGCGGTCATCTGCTTCACCGCAGATTGTCCGTCGCAATGACAATCCAGGTAGGTAATCACACCACACAGGCGGAGATTATCCAGCGATTCCCGCAGACAGGATTCCAGCTCCCGTGCAGAAGCGGCAGCTTTTTCCTCTCCCAGGAGGAGCAGGTTTGCCCGGCGCTTGATATACGCGCTGATCACGCAAAGCTGGGACAGCATTTCCTTTGCCATCTCAGGATGCAGACGGCTCTGCTCCAGCATTTCGTCCGCCTTGTTCAGCTGCGGCGCGATCTCCTGGGCAATGCGGTCGTACAGGCGGCTCTTTTCTTCGGCCTGCAGACGGCGCTCCCGCAGTTCGACCTCAGCCTTCATCAGGTCGTAGCGCTCGCCGAGGGTGTCGTTTGCTTCACGCAGGTTCTCGGCCAGGTCTTTGATAGCTTTTACATCGTCCTGCCAGAAGATGTGGCCGCCGTGGATGGCCTGACTGTGCAGGATGGTATCGCCCAGGTCGACGGGACC
>SVGQ01000005.1 GCA_015056245.1 Clostridiales bacterium
TTACACATCCTTATGGTTGCTCCCAAATGGGCGATGATCAGGAGCATAGCCGGGATATCCTCGCCGACTTTGCCATGCATCCCAATGCCGGTGGTGTGCTGGTATTAGGACTTGGCTGTGAAAACAGCGGCGTGGAGGAAATCCGCAAACGAATGGCGAATATAGATGAAAAACGTGTTCGTTTTCTGGTGTGCCAACAGGTAGAAGACGAATTGGAAGCCGGTATGGAGCTGCTCTCTGCCATTGCGGATGAAATGCGCGGCGATGTGCGCACTCCCTGCCCGGCGTCCTCGCTGGTGATCGGTCTCAAATGCGGTGGGTCCGACGGCTTCAGCGGCATTACAGCCAATCCGGTCATCGGCGGTTTCTCCGACCTGCTGATTGCGCAGGGCGGCAGCACGATCCTGACCGAAGTACCGGAAATGTTCGGTGCGGAAACCATCCTGATGGATCGCTGCGAAACGGAGGAAACCTTCCAAAAGACGGTTTCCCTCATCAATGATTTCAAGCGGTACTTTGAGGAAAACCATCAGACCATCTACGAGAATCCTTCCCCCGGCAATAAAGCGGGCGGTATCAGCACACTGGAAGACAAGGCGCTGGGATGCACGCAGAAGAGCGGCTTTGCGCCTGTGAAGGATGTATTGGCTTATGGTGAACGGGTGCATACCCAGGGCTTGAATCTGCTGTCTGCTCCCGGTAATGATCTGGTAGCAGCCACGGCTTTGGCAGCCGCAGGCGCGCAGATCGTGTTGTTCTCCACAGGTCGTGGCACTCCCTTTGCTTCTCCTGTGCCTACCATGAAGATCTCCTCCAATACGCCTCTTGCGGAAAAGAAGCGCAACTGGATCGACTTTAACACCGGCACGCTGCTGACCGGACGCGAATTGCCCGATCTGGCGCAGGATCTGCTGGAAAAGGTGCTGGCTGTTGCAGGCGGCGAGCGGGTGCTCAGCGAGATCAGCGGCTATCACGATATGGCGATCTTCAAAACCGGTGTCACTCTGTAATTCAGGTATATATGCAGCAATGCAACCCCATAGATCTATTACGCGAAAGGACGGAAGAACCATGGACATGATCGAAAAACTCTCTCTTGCCGGTATCGTTCCTGTGATTAAGGTGGAGGATGCTGCGGATGCGGTGCCTCTTTGCAAAGCCCTGTGCGACGGCGGTTTGCCGGTAGCTGAGATCACTTTCCGCTCCGATGCGGCTGAGGAAGCCATCCGTCGAGTGCACGAAGAACTGCCCGAGGTGATTCTGGGCGCTGGCACCGTGCTGACCCGCGATCAGGTAGACCGCGCTGTTGCTGCTGGCGCTACCTACATTGTCTCTCCCGGTCTGAATCGTGATATCGTCCGCTACTGCCGCGAGAAGGGCGTTGCCATCGTGCCCGGCTGCGCCAACCCCAGCGATGTGGAAGTGGCTCTGGAAGAGGGTCTCAAGACTGTTAAGTTCTTCCCTGCTGAAGCACTGGGCGGCTTGCCCTTGATCAAGGCCATGGCAGCTCCCTATGGCGCTGTCACTTTCCTGCCTACCGGCGGTATTACCGAGAAGAACATCAACGAATACCTGTCCTTCCCCAAGATCGTGGCTTGCGGCGGCAGCTGGATGGTTCCCGCTGATGCCGTTGCCAACAAGGACTGGGCCCGCATCGAGAGCCTGACCCGCACTGCTGTTAACACCATGCTGGGTCTGGAACTGCGCCATATCGGTATCAACAGCGGCGATCCCGAAACCGCCATGAAGGATGCCCAGATGATCGCCAAGCTGCTGGGCTGGCCCATCGACGAGCATCAGAACGCCGTGTTTGTTGACAAGGCCTTTGAAGTGATGAAGGTACCCTTCCGTGGCAAGAATGGTCATATTGCCATCGCCTGCAACAACATCAAGCGTGCCAAGTGGCATCTGGAACGCCGCGGCTTCGTGTTCGATGAGGACAGCGCGATCCTGAAGGACGGCAAGCTCCGCGCCATCTACCTCAAGGATGACATTGCCGGCTTCGCCTTCCATCTGCTGCAGAAATAAGCTCATCCATATTCATTTATCATATAACAAAGGAGAACGACTACCATGAGCAAGAAAGTTGTAACCTTCGGTGAAATTATGCTGCGCCTCAAAAGCCCCGCTTACGAGCGTTTCTTCCAGTCTCCTACCCTCGAAGCCACCTTTGGCGGCGGCGAGGCCAATGTGAGCGTTTCTCTGGCTAACTATGGCATGGAAACCGCTTTTGTTACTGTTTTGCCCGCCAATGACATCGGCACTGCCTGCCTGCGCGAACTGCGCGGTTTTGGCGTGGATGTGAGCAACATCGTGCGCAAGGATGGCCGTATGGGCATCTACTATCTGGAGACCGGCGCTGTGCAGCGTCCCAGCAAGGTGATCTATGACCGCGCTGGTTCTGCCATCTGCGAAGCCAAGCCCGGTGATATCGACTGGAAGAAGGCTTTTGAGGGCGCTACTTGGTTCCACCTGACCGGTATTACCCCCGCCATCAGCGAAGGCGCTGCCGAGCTGAGCCTGGAGGCTGCCAAGACCGCTAAGGAAATGGGCCTGCATGTGAGCTGCGACCTGAACTACCGCAAGAACCTGTGGAAGTACGGCAAGACCGCCGATCAGGTGATGACCGAGCTGGTCAAGTATGTGGACACCGTGATCGCCAACGAAGAAGACTTCCAGAAGTCCCTGCTGCTCAAGGCTGAGAGCGCCGGCGCTGTGGAAGAAGGCGAACTGAACATCGAACAGTACAAGGCTATTGCCAAGCTGGCGATGGATACCTATCCCAACATCAAGCGTGTTGCCATCACCCTGCGTGAGTCCAAGAGCGCCAACCATAATGACTGGAGCGCCTGCCTCTACAACGGCAAGGATTTCTTCCTCTCCCGCAAGTATCGCATCACCGATATCGTGGACCGTGTTGGCGGCGGCGACAGCTTCGGCGCTGGTCTCATTTACGGCCTGAACAACTACGAAGATGAAAAGACCGCTCTGGAATATGCTGTTGCAGCCAGCTGCCTCAAGCATACCATCCCCGGCGACTACAACCGCGTCAGCGTTTCCGAAGTGGAAAGCCTGATGAAGGGCAGCGGCAGCGGTCGTGTGCAGCGGTAAGCATAACTGAACATTCAACAGGAGGGGAAACCCATGAATATGTTTTCTTTGGAGGGCAAGATCGCTCTCGTTACTGGCGGCAGTTATGGTATTGGCTTTGCCATCGCCTGCGGCATGGCTGAGGCTGGCGCCACCATCGTTTTTAACGACATCAACGAAGAATTGGTCAATCGCGGTCTGGCTGCCTACACCGAAAAGGGCATCAAGGCCCACGGCTATGTGTGCGACGTGACCGATGAGGCCGCTGTGCAGAACATGGTTGCCACCGTCGAAAAGGAAGTTGGCGTGATCGATATTCTGGTCAACAACGCCGGTATCATCAAGCGCATCCCCATGTGCGAAATGTCCGCCGAGGACTTCCGCAAGGTGATCGATGTGGACCTGAACGCTCCCTTCATCGTATCCAAGGCCTGCATTCCTTCCATGATCAAGAAGGGCCACGGCAAGATCATCAACATCTGCTCCATGATGTCTGAGCTGGGCCGTGAAACCGTCAGCGCTTACGCTGCTGCCAAGGGCGGCCTGAAGATGCTCACCCGGAACATCTGCTCCGAATACGGCGAGCAGAACATCCAGTGCAATGGCATCGGCCCCGGCTACATCGAAACTCCCCAGACGGCTCCTCTGCGTGAGCGTCAGGCCGATGGCAGCCGCCATCCCTTTGATTCCTTCATCGTGGCAAAGACCCCCGCTGGTCGCTGGGGAAAGCCCGAGGAATTGGTGGGTCCCGCCGTGTTCCTGGCCTCCGATGCTTCCAACTTCGTCAATGGTCACATCCTGTATGTGGACGGCGGCATTCTGGCCTATATCGGCAAGCAGCCGTAACCTGTTTCCATGAAAAAGCAGCCTGCATATGCGGGCTGCTTTTCTGTATGCAGAACAGCAAACAAGTGCAATTTGAAGAATCTCTTGCCACGGATAACGTCCAGTGATATGATAAAGCAAAATCGTACGAAAGGAAGTTCGGTTTCTATGCAAAGCAATCTGAATCGGGAGCAGGCTCTGGCTCTGCTCAAACAGTACAACAAGGAAGCCTTTCACATCCAACATGCGCTGACAGTGGAAGGTACCATGCGCTGGTACGCAAACGATCTGGGTTATGGTGAGGATGCGGATTTTTGGGCTATCGTTGGTCTGTTGCACGACATTGATTTTGAAAATTGGCCCGAGGAACATTGCCAGAAAGCGCCCGAACTGCTTCGGGAAGCCGGTGTGGGGGAGGACATGATCCATGCGATCTGCTCCCATGCTTATGGTCTGTGCAGCGATGTAGAGCCGGTACACCAGATGGAAAAAGTGCTGTTTGCCATTGATGAACTGACAGGTCTCATCGGTGCTGCCGCTTTGATGCGTCCCAGTAAGAGCGTAATGGACATGGAAGTTTCCAGCATCAAAAAGAAGTTCAAGGATAAGAAATTCGCTGCTGGCTGTTCCCGTGATGTGATCACCCAAGGGGCGGAACGACTGGGCTGGGAACTGACCGACCTTTTTGAAAAGACCATCCTTGCCATGCGTTCCTGCGAGGAAAGCATCCAAAAGGAAATGGCGGCTCTGTAACAGCTATAGAGAATAATAAAGAATGCTCCTGCACATTTTTTCCATATGTGCAGGAGCGTTTCATTTCAGTTTTGTACCGTCAGTAAAGCAGCTTAGACAAGCCCTCGGTCATTTTCAGCGTACCATCCAAATGGACCCAAAGCGCCTCAGTGTCTGGTAAGGTACGAATCAAGGCCATGCCTTCCTCCACCGGCATATTGAACAGTGCGGTGGACAAAGCATCTGCCAGACCACTGTCCTTGGTCACAACAGATACTGCCCATGAGTAGTTGGCAGGCATCAGGGTGAGGGGGTCGATGATGTGGTGATATTGCTTTTCGTTTACGGTATAGAAGCGTTGATAGCTGCCGCTGGTGACCAGGGAGGCATTGTTCAGCGTCAGGATCGCAATGTGCTGGTTTTCAGCATTCCGTTCAGGGTTTTGTACGCCAACCGGAAATGATGTTCCATCCGGGCGAACCCCTACAGCACGAACGTTTCCACCAATGGAAAGCAGCAAGCCGCTGACTCCTTCTTCCTCCAGATGAAGAGCAACCTGTTCAACGGCATAGCCTTTTGCGATGGCTCCCACATCCAGCTTCATAGCAGGATCGCCGAAATAAACGGTCTGGTTTATCTCGTCCAGTATCAGCTGCGCTGGATCAGTGTGTGCCGCCGCTTCTTGCAAAGTATCCATTGCTGGCAGATAAGCGCTTTCCGGGTGTTCCAAACCATCTTCACGGGCCTGATGCCACAGGCGAAGCACACTGCCCATGGCGATATTTGTTTTGCCGCCTGTCAAGTTGTACATTTCCTTGGCAAAAACCAGCATCTCAAACAGTTCAGGTTCAACCGGAACAGGGCTGACAGCCGCTTTTTCATTAACTTCGTAGATGCCTGTTACCTCGGGCCAATCGTTATACTGGTCAAATAACTTGTGATACCAGAGCAATTCTGCATAGATCCGTCTGGCCAGTCCTGTGGCTTTTTCCTGCGTATCTGTATAGATAACAAGCTGGGATGCGGTATCAAATACATCCTGAAAACTGGCGGTATAGCGTTCTGCTGTGGCTGAAGGCGTGCAGGCACCAAGAACCATCAGGCAGCAGAAGAGGCAGAAAAGGCGTTTCATGAAGAAAACTCCTTTCGGTTGACTGTGAGGCAGAAGGATTCCTCCAGAAAGAACGGTTTATTCAATGGGGATTTCGGCAGCCTGTGCAATGCCCCGCAGATATTTTCGGAATGACGCGGAGAAACCGCTGGTAATCTGCCGCAGGAATTTTCCGTCTTCCTTGGTCAGCTCCTTGGTGATCGCCTCGCGCAGCTTCTGGCGTGTTGCCTCCCCGGACAGCTTTTTTTCGCTGCCGATACGGCGGGCAAACAAGGGCAGATTAACCTTCATCAGGGTCTCTGACAAGGCGTTCCATCCGAACAGTGATAGGATCGCACCGATGACTGCGCCTGCCAGAAAGCCGAGGGGGCCGGTGGCGATTAATGCAAGTCCGCCGCCGCCGCACAATAAGCCCACGACCACACTGACAATCAAGCCAAGAATGGTACCAATGAAGGGAAAGCGCATCAATTCTTTGGCAGAGAAAGAAACCTGTCCGCTGCCGCTCGCTGTCAGATTGAGCTGCATCTCCTTGCGCGGTACTTCGTAACGATCACAGATTGGATCGATCATTCCCTGCAGTTTGGGTGTCAGACGGCCCAGCCATTGATGGATGGTGGGGGCCAGTGCATCTTCGGTCATGGGGGAGTCAAGTACTTCTGCCATGCGTTGCTGCATGCGGGTATTCATATCGCTCAGCGTCAGCAGTTTTCCGCTTTGCCAATCCCGGTATATGGGCAGCGCGGCTTCATCCATCAGCAGATCCACCAATGCATCCACCACGCCGGGCATCAACTCCGGGATAGCGTCATGTACCACACCGCTGATGCGTTCTTCTGTGATCTCTTGATCGATGGCCTGCCGAAAGGCACGAAGATTTTCATCAATCCAGCCAGCATAAGCCAATCCCTTGGCGATGGAAAACTCGGGCTCGGGGCAGCACACAACGACCGCATCAGGGAATGCATCCTTGCAGGCCTGACGGAAAAACGGCATGCGGGACGCGCCGCCGGTCAGGAGAAGCAGACGGGGTGGTCTGTCGGCGGTCAGATGGGCTGCGTTTGCCAGTGCATCCTGAATCGCTTGAACAAAGGAACGACCGCCAAGCGGTGTCAAAGGTTTTTTGGTGATCTTTTCTGCCTGCGCGGTATCCAGCTGCAGTGTCAGTTTCTGAATGCCGTCATAGCAAATGCGCAGCTGCTTTTTGATGCATGCAGTGGGGTCCTTGGAAAGACGGGTATAGTATGCCTCTTTCAGGCGGCGGGCTTCCAGCTCGCAATAACTGTACCAGCTTTTGCTTTCGGCAAATACCTGCTTGATAGCGGCTTTATCCCGGCTTTGCTCCACGGCAAGGCGCAGAAATTCCGCATCCAGCAAACCGCCGCCTAATGCGATTTCGCCAAAAGTGCCAACACCGGTTTCGCGTCCGTCTACGATGTAGGCAAAATCCAGCGTGGAGGAACCGATGTCGATCACCAACGCGCTTTCGTTGAGAATGTCCACATCCAGCGCCACTGTTTTGGCGTACTTGGCATAGAGAAAGGCAGCACGGGATTCGGAAATCACCTGGGGGTTTTCCATTCCTGCACTGATCATCAAGTCACGGTAACGGCTGCGCGTGGCGGCGCTCCATCCAGCAGGACAACCGATCACAAAGCGGTCATCGGGTTTCAATAGCTGATTCTGCTGTAAATCCTTCAAAATGCCCTTAACGAAGCTGATGATGTCGTTGTTGACGGCGGTATCAAAGGTAAAGCGGCTTTTGAAACGTACACTGAGTCCGTCAGCCAGTTCATCCGTATAGGCGCGGTCACCTATAACGATCTCGCTTCCAATACGGCCTACTGCACTGAGCACACTGCCACAGCCCACTACCGGAAGGATCATGGGCTCAATGCCGGATCCCTGTTCAAAAGCGGCGACAGCACTTTCGCCGTCGCCGATATCAAATCCAATGTAACGCATAGAACCTCCTCAGGCTGCATCCGAGCGGACAACGGCTGTACCGCGGCGAAGCAGGCGATGATCCTCTGCAGACAAGATGGCAGGACAGAGGGTGCGGGTCATGTTTTTGGAGGGCAACTGATTGAACAGTTTCTGGTTTTCTTTTGAATACTCCATGGTTTCCAGCCCCATGTCGCTCAGCAGATGCGAAACAGCCTCATCCGCTTGCTGACGAAGATCGTCATCGTAAGCATAGATCACTTCCAGCAAGTCGGAGATAGCCTCCAGATTCTGTGTGCCAATACCACCGGCAGGGGTGCGCATTGATTGATTCAGGTAAGAGAAATCATTGCTGCAGCGGTCGATCATCAGAATCTGAGCATCAATAGCACTCAGCAACTGTTCCGGATCAATGGATTGTGTCACCTTCAGCTGGGGTTGATGGTCAGATGCCAGAGCACGTTTTTCTTTGCGGTTCAGCAGCAGACCAACGATACAAAGCACCAAGGCCCCTAAAGGTAGAATCAAGCCCAGCAGATCGCCCTTGGCATAACTCCAGAATCCCGCAGCAAGAAGCGCCAGTCCAGCGGAAAGCAAGAAAGGAAAACCGCCCTCCATACGTTTTTCCTTACGTCTGGAGGCAGCGGTCCATGTGGTGCTGCTAACGGGAACGTTCAGCAGAGAAATGCTGTTTTTGAGCAAAGCAAACAATACGCCCATCTGCTGACGCAGGACGTCATCGTTCTGAGATGCCAGAACATTCTGTTCCGTTTGCAAAAGCGCGTGACGAACGGCATAAATAACACCGCTTAAATCCTGTTGCTGTGCAACTTCTCTGCTGAGTTCCTCACGCTGCTCCTGCCAGCTTTCATATGCAGTCATCTTACTGACCGCTCTTTTCCTTGGCTCTCTGGCGGGCAGCCATGGCCTTGGCTTTTACGGAAGAACCACCAGCGGTGGTACCTGCCTTGGAAGCGGTTCTGCCGCTGGCCTTTTCTCTGGCACGTTCCTTGGCGGATTCTGCCTTTTCCTTCACAGAGGTGCCGGATACCTTGCCGGTCTTGGCGCTGATCTTGCCGCTGGCCTTTTCGCGTGCCTTGTCACGGGCGCTTTCAGCTCGATCCTTCACAGAATTGCTGGAGGTCTTGCCAATTTTGCCGGGCTTGCGGGGCTTTTTGGCAGAGGTGGAGGTCTTTTCCTTGCCGCTGAGCTTGGCGGTTTCGGAAGCCTCGGTATTGGTAGCGCCAATGCCGGTCAGGTCGGATACGGTATCTCCCAGATTATCCATCAGACCGCCCAGGGGACTGGAGGAAGCGTCTCCGCCCAGGAAATCCTCCAGAATATCTTCAAGACCATTGGAAGCGGAAGAGGAGCTGCTGCTGGAAGAGGAAGATCCGCCCAGAAAGCTGCTCAGCAAAGTTTCAAGCAAACCGCCTTTTTTTGCCATGGTAATCGTACCTCCTAAATGAAAAGAATATCTTTTGCGCTTAAACGCAGGATTACAATTGATGAATCTGTTCCAGTTCTTCAGCCGTGAGAGGCCGCCACATACCCCGTGGCAGGTCGCCCAGTTTCAGGGGGCCAAAGCGGATGCGGCGAAGCAGTACCACCTCATGCCCGATCTGTTCCACCATTTTGCGAACCTGACGGTTTCGCCCCTCGTGGATGGTGATGAGCATATCGGTGAAAAGGTTCTGTTGGCTGAGGATTTTTGCTTTTGCATGGGAGGTCATGCGACCATCTACCATCACGCCTCTTTCCAGCCTGCGGGCTTCCTGTGGCGTTACCACATTGCTGACCCGTGCCAGATAGACTTTTTCCACCTCACGGGAGGGATGGAGCATCCGTTCTGTCAAATCGCCGTCGTTGGTAAGCAGGAGAAGTCCTTCGCTGTCATAGTCCAGCCGACCAACGGGATACAGCCGCACCGGATAATCTTTGAAACGATCCAGCACCGTTGTGCGGCCTTCAGGATCATGGGCGGTGGTCACTTCACCGGCTGGTTTGTGGTACATCAGATAGTGCTTCTGTGCTTCCGGCTGAACCTGTTTGCCGTCCACACAGACTCGCTGTCCTTCCTCCACTTGCGTGCCCATTTCCGTGATCACTACACCGTCCACGCTGACTCTGCCATCGGCAATCAGCTTTTCAGACGCTCTGCGGGATGCAACACCGCAAGACGCCAGATACTTTTGCAGTCGCATAGTTCCTCCTTATGCGGCCTGAGCCGCTATGCATAGCATAACAGAAAAGAGTCCAAAACACAAGAAAGAACAGGGATGCTGCTGTAAACAAACCGTTAATCCAGCTGAATCTGGCAGCCGGGTGCCACCTTGTGGGTCTTGCCATCCGCCCACAGCCAAATGGGGCAGCTGTTGGGGTTGAAGATGCGGGTGCCGTCCGCACTTGTGATCATGCGCTTCCAGGCATTCACATAATCGCAGATCTCAATATTGGTTGCATACCAGATATCCTCTTTGCCGCTTACCTTGGCAGCAAAATCCTCGATCACATGCCAGTTGTTGTTGGCTTCGAATTCATAGCTATGGCCCCAAAGGTAGAACAGCTTGGGACGGGACCAGCTGAAATTGGGCTTGGCAAGGAACTCATCTGCCAGATCCATCAGCCGGGGATGGTCATGATGACAGGTGCTGGGCATCCGCAGCCAGTTGGTGGGAATGTCAAACCGGCAAGTCGCTTCAACGGTTCGGCAATAAGCCACGCCGCAGTTCTTGAGCAATTCGGCAGTGCCGTCACTGTTGGTACCGTAGGGGTAAGCCATGCCCCGGACGATACGACCGAACATCTCTTCAAGCGCTTCACGGTCCTTGACGATCTGATAGGCCGCATTGCCTGCGCTGAGCAGTGTCAGATCCGGGTGAGTATAAGCATGCAGGGCAATCTCCTGACCGCAGTTGGCGTAGAGATCATAAGCGGCGCTCTTGCTCATACGCCGGTGGATCTGGCCTTGGGGGTACACGGTTCCTTCGGGTGCAAACAGGCCGCCGCTCAGGTTAAAGGTACCTTTGAGGCCGTATTTGTTCATGATCTCTACCAGACGGATATCCTGCTCCACACCGTCATCGTAGCTCAGGGTAAGGGCTTTGCTCAGCCCACCGGGGAATAACAAACTCATTTCGCGCATGATGATTCCTCCCAAAACATAATGAAATGCTGTTGTTGTCACCTGTTGATTCATTCTATTATACATCCGGATGGAGACCTTTGGCAACCTGAGACTTTACAATTCATTTACTTGCTAAGTGAAACGGCCTATAGTATACTAATATAGACAAGATATGCTATCTTGTCATCATTGTGGAAAGGAATGAAACCCTACCATGCGTAAAGGCGGCTTTTCAATTCTATTTGTTCTGGTTTTGCTGATGGCCCTTTCTTTGATTTTTCTGATTCCCTCCGGTGCAGTAACGGAAGAAGCGGAAGAATACTATGACGAACTTTTGATGGAAGACTCCGGTGAGGAAGAGTACGGCGCCAAGCACAAGCCCATTGCGGTCATTGCCAGCGCTGTTTTCAGCGATATCCTGCCTTCTTCCGGCATTGATCCCCTGCCCATTGAGCTGGGCGTGCCCGGCAATGCTCCCATCGAAGCCAATTTCACCGAGAACGGCTATCGTGACGAGAGCATGATTGTTGAAATCGAGCAGCGCCGCATGTATGACAGCGATGTCTATATTGCCTATATCAAGGTAGCTACGCCGTCCCAGCTGCGCACGGCGATTGCTGGCAACAAGCTCAGCTCCGAGCGTACCAACTTCACCACTGCCATTGCTTCCAATTACAACGCAGTGGTCGCTATGAACGGCGACTTCTACAGCATGGTGGCTACCGGCTACATCACCCGTATGGGCACTGAAGGCCGTGAGAAACCCAGCAAGACCATGGATCTCCTCTGGATTGACGAGCTTGGCGATTTCCATATCGTGCCTAATGGGCAGGATGGCCAGAAGCAGGCTATGAAGGAGTTCAAGGCTGAACATGAACTGATCAACTCCTTTGCGTTCGGTCCCGGCCTTGTGGTGGACGGCGAAAAGGTGGAAATGCGCGACAATCTCTGGGAGCACGGCAGTTACGACGAGCCCCGTGCCGGTATCGGTCAGTTGGATATGCTGACCTATTGTCTGGTCGTGGTCAATGGCCGTGAGGAAAATACGGAAGGCGTAACCATCGAAGAGTTTGCGGATATCATGTATCAGCTGGGCTGCAAGCAGGCGTACAACCTGGACGGCGGCAACAGTGCTACGTTGGTATTCAACGGGAAAATCGTAAACGAAAAACAGGCGGATGAGCGCAAGGTGCTGGATATCATCTATTTTGCCTCTGCAGCGGATGGTGAATAAGCATGGAAGCTTCCTTTGAACTTTTTGGCCTGACGGGTTATCGTCTGGGACTGTGGGCAGCCATTGGCACGCTGGTATTGTTTGGCGTGATGTTGTTGCTTGCGAAGGGCCGCCGCGTGCAGCCTTCTGCTATCTGCGTACTGACGCTTTCAGGAGCAGTGCTGGGAATTGTTTTTGCCCGCTTGCTTTACTGCCTTGTCAATCTTTCGGACTTTATTGATGCGTACGAGAATCTATGGCTGACCCTTCGATTCTTTGACGGCGGCCTGTCCCTGTCCGGACTGTTGATCGGTCTCTTGCTGGCGGTACCGGTTACTGCGGCGATCACCAGAGAAAAAGCGGCTGAACTGCTGGACATCCTTTGTGTGCCCGTTGGTCTGTTGCTTTGCGCACTGTATCTGGGACAGCAGGATACCGGTCTTGGTATCGGCAAGGTCGTGGAAGAAGGCGCTTTGACCAACGGAATGCCGTGGCTGTTCCTTTGCGAACGCATGGGCGTCAACGTTGAATACAGAATGCTTGTTTATCTGTATCAGGCAATCCTCAGCGGCGTACTGGCTGCTGTAATGCTGCTGGTTTATCTGCGCGCACAGAAGAACCCGGGTTTCCGCAGCGGTGAAACCGCATGGCTGTCCCTGGCAATTTACGGTGCCGCTATGGTTGTGATGGAAAGCCTCCGCGACGACGGGCATATGCAGATGATCTTCCTGCGCATCGGACAGGTCACATCTGCGCTGCTGCCTATCATTGCAATGGTACTGCTGAGCAAACGCCATTGCCAACTGGCTGGAAAAGCAACTGGTAAGACAATTTTTGGCTGGGTGGCTGTGCTGCTGCTGGTGGGAGGCATCGTGGTGTTGGAATTTGCGCTGGATGGCCGTCTTGCTTCAGGTGATCTGACGGCAGGCCACTTCTATCTGTGCATGGTGGTTCTCTGTGCCTTGGTTGCTGTTGCTGTCGGCCTCCTGTATGCCGCCGTGATGAAGAAACGTGCGACTGCTGTACAGCTTTCATGAGTAGTTCTTTCTGGCAAATAGCGTCTCCGATCGGCATGCTGACCCTGTGCGAAGAGGAAGGATGCTTAACCGCTCTGTTCTTTGGTCAGCCTGATATGGGGGAGAAGCCATCCCGCTGCACGCCGCTGATGAAGCAGGCAACAGCGCAGCTGCATGCCTATTTTGCTGGTCAGCTGCAGCAATTTGATCTGCCTCTGATGCCCAGAGGAACCCTGTTTCAGCAGAAGTGCTGGAATGCGTTATTGGAGATACCCTATGCACAAACCCGAACCTATGGACAGCAGGCGGCTGCGGTAGGCAACCCAAAAGCTGCAAGGGCTGTGGGGGCGGCAAACCATCGCAACCCGTTACCCATTCTGATTCCCTGCCACCGTGTAGTGGGCAAAGACGATCAGTTGACTGGCTATGCCGGCGGTTTACCCATAAAGCAATTCTTGCTTGCGTTGGAACAGAAAGCGGTATGCGGTGGTTGAATGATGCATATCCCACTGAATCGATGAAGGAGTGAGACTAATGACCCTTCGAAAAACGAAAATTGTTTGTACTCTTGGCCCGTCCACGGAGAAAGATGAGATACTTCGCGAGTTGATTCTTTCGGGCATGAACGTAGCACGTCTCAATTTCTCCCATGGCTCCCATGAGTACCATCTGCAGAACATTCAGCGGATCCGCCGTATGAGCCAGGAACTGAACAAGCCCATCGCCATCATGTTGGATACCAAGGGCCCGGAAATTCGGCTGGAGACCTTCGAAAACGGAAAGGTGGAATTGAAAAAGGGCCAGACCTTTACACTGGTCACCAGGAGCATCGTTGGTAATGCAGAGCGTGCCTCTATTACTTATCCGGAATTGCCCCGGGATATCAAGGTGGGCAACACCATTTTGATGGATGATGGCTTGGTGGGCATGACAGTTCGCAATGTGACCGCCACCGAAATCACCTGTATCGTAGAAAACGATGGCGTCATTTCCAACCGTAAGAGCGTTAATGTGCCGGATGTGGCGCTGAGCATGCCGTTCATCAGCCCGGAAGACCGCGCAGATATTCTCTTTGGTGTGGAGCATGGCGTGGACTTCATCGCCGCCTCCTTCACCCGTACCGCAGACGACATTCTGGATGTGCGCAAGCTGTTCAGTCAGGCGGGCCGTACCAACGTGAACATCATTGCCAAGATTGAAAACATGCAGGGTGTGGAGAACATCGATGATATCATTCGTGTGGCGGATGGTATCATGGTTGCCCGCGGCGATTTGGGTGTGGAAATTCCGCTGGAACGTGTGCCTCCCATCCAGAAGGCGCTTATCCACAAGGCTTATTCCAGCGGCAAGCAGGTCATCACTGCCACCCAGATGTTGGATAGTATGATGAAGAACCCACGCCCCACCCGCGCCGAAGCAACCGACGTTGCCAACGCTATTTATGACGGCACCAGCGCCATTATGCTTTCCGGCGAAACCGCTGCTGGCATGTATCCGGTAGAAGCTGTGCGCACCATGGCCCGGATTGCTATGAGTGCCGAAGCGGATATCAACTATGTGAAGCGCTTTAAAGAGCGGGAAGCCGATTTGATCCCCGATGTGACCAACGCCATTTCCCACGCAACCGTTACTTCTGCGCAGGATCTGGGTGCTGCTGCCATTCTGACGGTGACCAAGGGCGGTCGCACTGCCCGAATGATCTCCAAGTATCGGCCCAGCTGTCCCATTATCTGCTGCACCACGGATGAAACCGTCTGCCGTCAGCTTTGCCTGAGCTGGGGCGTGACCCCGCTGGTGATTGAAGAAGCCAGCAATACGGACGACCTGTTTGAACTGGCTGTACGGGCTGGCGAGGATGCCGGTTTGCTGCATGATGGTGAGCTGGTGGTCATGACCGCTGGTGTACCGCTGGGCATCAGCGGTACCACCAATCTGATGAAGGTGCACGTGGTAGGCCATATTCTGGTCACGGGTACCGGCGTTACCGAGCAGACCTGCTGCGGCAGTCTGTGCGTTTGCCAGTCTGCCAGCGAAGCCTTCAAGACCTTTAAGGACGGCGACATTCTGGTGGTCAAGCAGACGGATAACAGCCTGCTGCCTCTGGTGCGCAAGGCCAGCGGCCTGATCCTGGAGGACAGCGATCCCAACGGTCATGGCGCCATTGCGGGCATGAGCCTGAACCTGCCGGTGATCATCGGCGCGGAGAATGCCACTCACATTCTCAAGAGCGGCGCGGTGGTCAAGCTGGATGCGGAGCGGGGCATGGTCGCCAGCAATGAGGGTCATCTGGGTAACTGAATATAAAAAAACGTGCCATCCAAGCGCTTCAGTGCAGATGGCACGTTTCCTTTGCATTGCGTTGATGCTGTTGGTGTGTTATGATGAGAAAGTCGAGCAGCGGATTACGGTTGAAGTCAATTGCCAAAGAATCCGCCAAAAGGCTCCTCTTTTGCTTCTTCCGCTTCGGCCTCCTCATCGTTGAGAGGCCGGTCAAACACCGGAGTGAACCATTCCACATCCCGAAGGGCAGCCAGCTGCTCCTTGGTGATGATGGAATTGGTGCCAAGACAGGCATTGCAGCGATAGCCGCATTCCGGGCATACGCAGGCCTGATGCTCTGTTTCGGATTGGATCATATAGGCCTCGCAATGAGGACAACCGCAGCGCATAGGAGCACCTCCTTGAATGTGAAAGGGAATGATAGAATGATCGAGAATCGTCAGTCAAAACAATGGTTGCTGGCAGTGTTGATGGTTTGCTGCTTGCTGCTTTGCGCCTGCGCAAAGAATCCCACGCAGGATCAGCTGTATAGCAAACTGCTCAGCCGCCTTACAGATGCGGGGTACGCTCCTGTGCTTGCCCCTGTTCCAGATGGCCAGCCTGTAGGTATTGCGGATGCATCCCACTGGCAGCAGCTGACGATGGGCAATGAAACGGTACTAGTCTATTTCGACGAAAGCAACCGGGCCGATTATCTGAAAACCTTTGTGGATGTTGAACAGTTCGGTCTTGTGACCCGCTTTGGTCAGCGGTTTGTTCTGACCTATGCCGGCGGGGATGAAGCGTTGATTTCCTTGCTGCAAGAGATGGATCAGTACTGATTCAGCCAGCAGAGTTGCTCACATTACCCCAATTTCTTTTCCATACAGAGCCAGTCCTCTTCGTACATCCGTGTGCTGCCGCATTCCTGATAGCCGCAGCTGTGGTATACGTGGAGGGCTTTTTCGTTGCCAGGGGAAACCAGCATACGAACAGCATCATAACCGGACAGACGCATCTCTTCTTCCATATAGCGCACCATTTGTCCGGCAAGGCCTTGACCATGATGGTTCAGTGCCACACCGATACGGGAGAATACGCAAGGTTTTTGCGCAGGAATCTGCCAGCAGTTCAGATGAGTCAGTTCATCATCGGGCAGGGCTGCACCGACCGCAATCAGCTCGCCATTATCTATGGCACCGTACAGACAGCCGTTTTGAATATCGCTTTTAACGATTTCCCGGTTGGGGTAACCCTCATCCCATGTGCAGCCAGGCAGGTCTTTCAGGCTGTTGTAGAGAGTAGTGGCTGCATCCGCATGCTCCATGCCAAGCCGGGTAAAACGATGGGGGAAGACACGATACTCCAGATAATGCCGGAAATCCTGCATGCCAATGGCGTGATAGAACTGATAAGCGTCTTCGTTGAAGGCCCATACATCCAGTTCCACACGGGGATAACTGCGCTGGCGGGCATCCTCGTAGATATATTCCATCAGGGCACGGCCTGCGCCGCAACGCTTGGCGGCTTCATCCACACAGATTTCCTGCACATGAACTGAGCGGCGCGGAAGGGAATAGGGCGAAGCCTCGCGGATCAGATAATCCATCACCGCATAGCCAAGAATGGTATCGTCCCGCACGGCTACCAGCACCCTGCTGTTAGGCTGTTCGGCGAACCAGCGCATCATGTCGGCGGAGTGGTCGTAATTGGGCGCAAACCAATCGGGTCGTCCATTCACATGCAGGGCATGAATCTGATTGTGCAGCTGTCCCACCCGATCGGCTTCGTGGGGCAGCATATCACGAATAACAATAGGGGGCATGGTTTACTCCTGTTCCACTTCCATGGCTTCTTCGATCCATGGAGAGTAGCTTTCTTCTTCCAGCAGACCTTCGATGCGCCCGTCGGTCACGCGGGTCAGCTCTGCCTGCACCGCTTCACTGTCTGCTGCTTTTACGCTGATTTCAAAGGCGACGGCGGTGGTGAATTCAGTGCTTTCCAACCTGACAGGCAGGCTTTTCAGGGTGTGCTGCACCTTATCCCACAGGGGATAAGCTACTTCAAACATCCATGTTTCCGTGGGATGCATTTCGCACACCTGCGCCGCATTCAGCGCAATGACGCAGCCCTGGGTATAAGCGCGCACCAAGCCGCCTGCACCAAGCAGCACACCGCCGAAATAACGGGTCACCACCACGGCGCAGTCGACAACACCCCGGGCTTTCATCACTTCGATAATGGGCATACCGGCAGTGCCGCCGGGTTCTCCATCGTCGCTGTAACGCATGATGCCTGCGTTCTGCCCGATGATGTAAGCATAGCAGTTGTGGGTGGCATCCTTGTGCTTGGTACGGATACGGTCGAGGAAGCTGAGCGCTTCCTCGACCGTTTTCACAGGCGCTGCGTAGCCAATGAAGCGGCTTTTGTTGATGATCACTTCATCATGGGCTTCTTTCAGCAGCGTTTTATATGCTTTCATCATGCTTTCAGCATCAGGCGGCAGTAGCCCTTCTTGCCCTTGCGGAGCAGCAGGCCTTCCGCACCGATCAACTCGGCGGTAATCGCCATGTTGATATCAGTTACCTTTTCTTCGTTGACGGCAACAGCGCCGGATTCCACCATCTTGCGGGCTTCGCCGCGGCTCTTGCACAGACCGCAGGAGGCCAACAGGGTGGTGATTCGATTGTCCTCAGCCAGCTCGGCAGTGGACACCTCGAAGGTGGGCACGTTCTGGCTGGCACCGCCGCCGGCAAACAGGGCAGCAGCAGCTTCGGCAGCCTTGGTGGCTTCCTCTTCGCCGTGAATCATCTTGGTGATTTCGAAAGCCAGCACCTTCTTGGCTTCGTTGATCTCAGCGCCTTCCAGAGCGCCCAGACGGCGTACTTCGTCCATGGGCAGGAAGGTCAGCAGGGCCAGGAAGCGTTCCACGTCCTGATCCGCCACGTTGCGCCAGTACTGGTAGAACTCGTAGGGAGTGGTGCGGTTGGGATCCAGCCACAGAGCGCCCTTCTCGGTTTTGCCCATCTTCTTGCCGTCGTGGGTCATGATCAGCTTGCAGGTCAGGGCGAAAGCATCTTCCTGTTCCTTGCGGCGGATCAGGTCAGCGCCGCCCAGCATGTTGCTCCACTGGTCGTCGCCGCCGATCTGCAGACGGCAACCGTGGGTCTTGAACAGCTGCAGGAAGTCGTAGCTCTGCATGATCATGTAGTTGAACTCAAGGAAGGTCAGGCCGGTTTCCATGCGGCGCTTGTAGCACTCGGCGGTCAGCATGCGGTTGACGCTGAAGTGAGCGCCGATCTCGCGCAGAAAGTCCACATAGTTCAGGTTCAGCAGCCAGTCGCCATTGTTGACCATGGTGGCCTTGCCTTCGCCGAACTCCATGAAGCGGCTCAGTTGCTTCTGGATGGCGGCTACGTTGTCAGCAATGGTTTCCTTGGTGAGCATCTTGCGCATGTCGGTCTTGCCGCTGGGGTCGCCGATCATGGCAGTGCCGCCGCCGCACAGGATGATGGGGCGGTGACCGGCCTTCTGCAGATGGCTTGCCATGATGATGGGCATGAAGTGGCCCACATGGAGACTGTCAGCGGTGGGGTCGATGCCCAGGTAGAAGGTGACGGGGCCTTTTTCCATGGCTTTGTAGAGGTCTTCTTCAAAGGTGACCTGAGCGACGAATCCGCGCTCTTTGAGCATATCAAGTACGTGCATGATGATTCTTCCTTTCTGTATTTACGTTCTGTATCGGTCATTCACATTGTTGATCAGATATTCGCAGCAAACAGCTTGCGCAGCTTTGCCATACCTTCCCGGATCTGTTCCGGGGTGGAGTTGGAGAAGTTCAGGCGTAGGGTGTTGTGGTGACCGCCGTAGGGATAGAAATGAGTGCCGGGCACATAAGCGACACCAGCTTCAACCGCGGCTTGGAACAGCTCGGTGGCATTGAAGCCTTCCGGCATCTCCACCCAGATGAACAGGCCGCCTTCGGGCACGAAATACTTGGTGCCTTCCGGGAAGGACTTGAGTTCCTCCAGCATCAGTTCCATCTTTTCACGGTAAGCAGGAATGATGCTCTCAATGTGGCCTTCCAGCATGCCCCGGCGCAGGAACAGATCCACGATGGCCTGATTCAGGTTGGGGGTGTGCAGGTCGGTGCCCTGCTTGCCGATGGTGCACTTGCGCAGGATGTCCTTCTCCGCTACAAGGAAACCAACACGCAGGCCCGGACTGATGATCTTGGAGAAACTGCCCATGTACACCACATGCCCGGTGGTATCAAAACTCTTGATGGTGGGTAGGTGTTCACCGGTATAGCGCAAGTCACGGTAGGGGTCATCCTCCATCACGATGAAGCCATACTTCTTGGCAAGCTCTGCGATGGGCTTGCGGCGGTCGGCTGCCAGCGTGCGTCCGGAAGGATTCTGGAAAGAAGGAATGATGTAGAACAGCTTGGGATGATGCTCCTTGATGGCTTCTTCCAATTTGTCCAGCATTACGCCGCCTTCATCGCTTTCCACAGGGATCAGCTTGGCCTGATACAGGTTCAGGGTCTGCATATTGCCAAGGAAGGTGGGGCTTTCCACCAGCACGGCATCACCGGGATTGATGAACGCCTTGAGCATCAGGTCCATGCAGCTGGTGGAACCGGTGGTGGGCAGAACGCCGTTCTGCTCCAGATCAAAGCCGTACTGCTGCTGGATGTACGCGTTCAGGCTCTCCACGAAGGGGGGATAGCCTTCCGTCGCACCATACTGCAGGATGCGCTTACCGTCAGCCTTCATGGCCTCGTAAGCCAGCTCGGCGCACACTTCATCGGGCAGGGCAGCCAACGAAGGGTTGCCGCCGGCGAAGGAGATCATGCCGGGTTTGCCCAGCACTTTGAAGATCTCGCGGATTGCGCTGCCGCTGACACCGTCAAAACGCTCCGCGAATTGGATACCTTCAGGAATCATGGGATAACCTCCTTTGAATTCGGGGAAAAAGAAAACCGCCTTCCCCGTGAAAATAGGGGAAGGCGGCAGAAATTCTGTCGCGGTACCACTTCCGTTTGATGAAAGCCTCACAGCAATCATCCTCTGCGCGATGCCAACACATCGCCTGCGCTGTAAACGGCGCACCGTCGGTCTGCTACTGTCAGTTCACAGCCGGGCTCAGGGATGTATTCGCCAGCTTGCCGCCGCTTTCTTGCACCAACCGAAAGCTCTCTGAGGACGCGCAATTGCCGGGTACTCTTTCCCCTCATCGCTTGTAGGCCTTATTATAGGGGAAGATGGGGGAGAAAGTCAAGAAATTTCTTTGGATACAGTTGACAATGACAGTCACCGATCACCAAGTGGCCTTGGAAGCCCGATCCACTGCGTTCTGATGCTCGCTGTCCACCCTGTTGGTTTCATGGGTCTTGCTGTTCTTGAAATGAATACAGAAATGACCGTTGAAATTGTTGCCGCTGATGGTGGCGGTTCCGTGAGGCATACCGTTCATGGAAGCTGCGTATACATGGCCATTGTAAAGCACCAGAATAGCGCGCCGCCGCCAGCTCCAGGAGCCGCCGTAGATCGCCTTCATGGCTTTGGTATCCGAGGCGGTGCGGGGCTCAGCGTCAATATGGTTGACCCCGGACCAGCGTACAGCTTCGAAAGTTTGGCCCGTTGCCACATCCTTGATGGTAAAGCGCGCATTCTTGGGAATCACATGGGTGCCATCATCCTTGAACCAGTTCAGGGTTTCGGTCTTGTAGGTCTTGGATGTTTTACCAGACGATCCAGATGCGGTGGTTCCAAAAATGACGCGGATCGTGCCGTTGCCTGCGACGCCATCCGCCTTCAAGCCACGCTTGGTCTGGAACTTCTTAACGGCTGCCACAGTGCCTTCGCCATAGTCGCCGTCGATGGCTCCGTCATAGTAACCGAGGTATTCCAAAGCCTGCTGCAATTTAACAACATTGGTTCCGCTGCTTCCTTTCTTGGTGGGAGAGGGAGCGCTGCCAATCTCGCCAATGCTGTTCACCGTTTTATATTTGGAAGTATTGGTGGTTGAAGAAACACTGGTTTTTTTGTTGGATGCGGAACCGTTCAGTTCTGCATTCATGGAAGTTTTGGCACAACTGCCGAAAATGCTTTTTACTGTGGAACGGCCTGCAACGCCGTCTGCCTCCAGTTTGTGATCCTTCTGATAAGCTTTGACGGCTGCGGTCGTTCCGCTGCCATAATCGCCATCAAGTCTGCCGTCATAGTAACCAAGGATCTTCAGTGCTTTCTGAAGCTTTTTCACATCGCTGTTGTCATCGCCGATCCGCATAGCGCCGGGAGGCGTGCCGATCGCAGCGATTTCATCCTTTTTGGCAACAGTGCTGTTCTTGCTGACTTTGATATACTTTTTCATGATATAGCCGGAAAAGTTGCCATAGCGCACTTTGTACCAGCTGCCGGAAGAAGCGGTAACCACCACTTCTTCGCCTTCAGGAATCGTCTGTAAGGCTTTGGAATCCTGATCAGCGCTTTTGCGAAGGATTACTTTGGCATTTGTGATGCCTGTATCGTTGGCTGCAAAGGCAAAATGTGGCAGAAAAGAAAGCAGCAATACGAATGTCATCAGCGCAGCAATCATGCGCAAAAAGCAGCGTTTGTTGTTGTGATCAATCAGCGTTTGCATAAGCAGCCTCCTTTTGCTTGCGGATGGCAAAAACCAGGTGGATTGCTCATCCAACGAAAAATAATATATTACAAAATTATTAATAAGTCAATAAAAGTGAGTCACAATTTACAAATGCAAACGAAAAGACCTCTCTATTTATGGAAAACTTGTCCGAAAATGTCGGAGAGTATTGACGAAAATCGTTTTCGAGATTAAACTGATAGCGTGTTCACGGTTCATTCATAATTTTACCGCTGAGCGCATTGAAGATATAAAGGGGTTTGTATCGAAAAATGAAGGAAATGAACGGAACCGTTACGCTGGCTTTTGTAGAAGAGGATAATAAACAGCGCGTTATTTTCCGGGTTTTTCCGCTTTGTACCCGTGAGGGTGAGATGTTGCTGGGCAACAAGGAACTCTTTCCGGATGACGGCAGTCTCCGCATTGTTCCCGATAAGCGCGAGCAGAGCACCTTCAAGGAGCGTATGCGGGAGATCAACGGCTTGTGCGCCATCAATTTGGTATCGGACGGTCGGGAATTGGTCAAGGTTCGCCAGAACCGTAACTATGCACCTGATCAAGGCGAGCGCAATCAGCAGGCGATTTATTCCGATGTGATCTGCGAATTCGCTTCCGGCGCCTGTTTTGAAGTAGTGGAGGCAGGCACGGATGCTTCTGGTGCGCTTACCCCCATGGTGCTGATCCAGCACGGCAAGTTGCTTGTGGGCCCTGTTGCGCGGGAAGCCGCCGCCGCCACTGCTCTGGATACCCTCAAACCTTTTGGTGATGACAGTTTCCTGCTTCATCAGTTTGAGATGGATCTGCTGGGCAGCCGCCGTATTTGCTGGAATCCCGAGGCGCTGCTGAACTGGAGACAGCGCCGCAGCGCGTTGCGCCGTAAGGAACGTGGCCATGCTGATGAAGAGAAGGTCCAGGAAAGCAATCAGCCTGTCGAAACGGTGCAGGCAAATGAGCAGATAACGCCTCCTGCTGCAGAAACTGCGCAGAAGGCGGCGGCAGAAGTTACAGAGAAGAAGCCGCAGCCAGAGAAAAAAGACAAGCAGCTTGAAGAGGTCTCTGTCAAGCCCGCACAGGAACAACCCAAGCAGAGGCAGGAGCGTCAGAGCCGCAAGGAGCGCAAGGCACACGAAGCTGCGGACAAGCAAAGCGAAGAACATGACAAGCCTGAGGCACCCGTTGCGGAGCAGCATGCTGAAACCGAAGAAACGCCGCTGCCTATTGGCTCCCGTCTGGAAATTCTGGATCAGGATCTGAGTTTTGATCAGCAACTCTCCCGTCTGGCCCAGCCGCTCAGCAGCAGCGCCAACCGTCTCAGCGCGGAGCAGGAGATGGTGGAGGAAGAACCGCTCCCAGAGGAGAATACAGCGCATTTCAATGGAACACCGCTCAACCGCAACGCCCGTCAGATCACCCGCAGCATGCGTAAGCCTCAGTCGGTACATCATGTGGTGGAACGGCACTTGGTGCAAAGCGGGGCGTTTCAGGATGAGCAATCTGCCTATCAAATCGTGGACAATCCCATCGAACGTTTGTTGATGGACATGGAATACGTATGGCAGAATGGCGAGCTTCGGGAATGCGCGCTGGCGCAGCTTCTGGAGAATGAAAGCTTCATGCATGATATGCTCACTGCCTTCCGGCGCAAGGGGTTCAGTACCCGCACCACCGCTGCGGCGCAGGAGCAGCTTGCAGAGATCGAAGCGGAGCGTCTGGATCTGCTCATGCAGCTGGAAACTGCCAAGGAAAATGAAAAGCAGTACCGTGAAAAGGCTTTGGCAAATCTCTCCCATAAGCTCAAGGGTGAGTCCGAACGGCTGAAACGCGAGGTCTCTACACTGGAAAAGACGAGAGATTCCTTGAAAGCAGCCGCTCAGGCGCTGAGTGAGGAAGTCGCGGACAAGACTCAGAATTACATGACTCAACATATCACCTGCCTTGGCGGTGCTGATCAGAAACGGGTCATTCTTTCTCCGGTTGTGGGCGAACAGTATACCGCAGCACAATTGGGCGAAAACCTTCGTCAGCATATGAATGGCAATGGTTTTGCCATCAGCGAAGATGATTCTATGGCTTTGCTGGTGCTGCTGTCTGTCAGCGACAGCCTGTGCCTGAGCGCGCCCACGGTTGAGGATGCACGGCGCTTTGCCGTTTTGATGATGGAATGTCTGGGTCTGCAGAGCGTTAGCACGGTTATGCAGAATAGCTGCAGCGTGGAATTGGTCAGCATCTTGCCTGAAAATGATCTGCGTACGCCTACCGTCTCTATCCAGCCTGTAGGAACAGATGAAATTCACGCTTTTGGCCACAAGACCATTTTCATTGCTGGTTATGAAGATCAGATCCCGTTGTTTATGCCGGTATTCAGAGCGCCGAACCATCTGCGCAGCACCTTTGGCAACGAGGATGATTGGCAGCCAATCCGTCCTGCCTCTCTGGGAACTTTCCAGAAGATCCGTTCCAATGTTCATCCGCTGTTGACAGAAGCTGAAAATTGGTTCTCGGATATGAAAAACGCCATGGTACAGCAGGAAATCGCTATTCCTGCAGTGACGCTGGAAAATATGCGCCGCTTCATGGAAGCTGGCATGCGCCGTGTGCGCGGCGGATTCGTGGCAGCAGCTGATATCGCTGTCAGCCATTGGATCGCTCCTGTCATCCTGCGCACCAACAGCGACACAGAAAGCCTTCGCAGAATTTTTAATGGCTTGCCCAAAACACTGGAATTGCTCCACTTGGAGTAAACAAAACAGCCCGGTAATCTCTCGTTGAGATACCGGGCTGTTGCTTTTTTGTCATCAGTAGCCTGCCATTGCCTGAGTAAGGGCTGCCATGGCGCCGGCTACATCGGTGGTGCTGGCAGCAGGGTTGGAAATGATCGCGTTCAGATTGTTGATAGCACGCTGAATATTGTTATACAGATCAGAGGAAGGATCCATGACAGCCATCATGCTGTATGCGCCGTCGATCAGTTGTCTGGCATCAGGGATCAGCACATTCTGCACGGTGGGATCGTAATTGGTGTATCCGTCATCGCTGTATTGATGGTAGGAACATACGGCATAACTGCTGGTGGTGCCAAGATATTCTGAAAGGACAGAACTGTATTCGGGATCATTGACAAATGCGTTCAACGGGTGCCCGCTTGGAATAACCACTACACCCTTCTCAACCACGTTTCGGCAATGTGGACTTGGCATCATGTTGGTTTCAGCACACAGCTGCAGGGATTGGTGCATCTGACAATATACAGTCGGTGCTGTGGGAGCGTACCAATAGTCAGTCACAACGCCATAACCCATGGCATCGTTACGGCAGGCATCTGTTGCCAGCTGACCGCTGACTGCGCAGGTTGTCACGCGGATGAGCTCTACCTGCGAGGGATCTGCCTCAATGATATCCCGGTTTTCCAAGCCTTTGGCCTGATGGATCTTGCTCATGTAGTTCTGCCAAAGGGGCGCAGCCGCGTTACCGCCGGTGGTTTTGGAGGAAAGCGGCTTGTAGTTGTCATGTCCGATCCAAACGGTGGATACATACCACCCCGTCATACCGCAGAAGGTAACGCCGCGGGAATCACTGTTGGTACCAGTTTTTCCTGCCACTGTCTGCCCGCTGATTTTGGCTTTTGTGGAGGTACCGCTGGAAACGACGTCCTTCATCATATCCACGATCATCCAGCTGGTGGAAGGGCGGAAAACCTGAAAACGCATTTGCTGGGCATGACTGTCGTAGATAACTCTGCCTTCGCTGTCAGAAATACCGAGGAAAGAAATAGGCTTCTGATAAACGCCGCCATTCGCCAGTACGCTGTATGCAACGGTTTCCTGCAACGGCGTAATACCGCTGGAACCAAGGGAAAGCCCAAAGGGAGTGGCATCGATGTGATCCTCATCAACGCCCATGCGTTTGAGAAATTCCACGGAACGATCCACGCCTACATAATTGATCAGCGCTTGAGCGGCAGATACATTGTGACTGCGCTTCATTGCCTGACGGAAGGTTTGCGGCCCCACGTAATCGCTGCCCCCGTAATTGCGAGGCCAGCTGTCCTTGCCGTCAGAACCGCGCCAGCCGGTAATTGGCAAAGGCATATTGTAAACAATGCTGGCCGGGGAGGCGCCTAATTCCAAAGCAGGAGCATAGACAGCAATGGGTTTGATGGAAGAACCAATGGGCATCTTCATATCGGTTGCGCGGTTCAGGGTCTTGCGCTGTGTAGGCGGCGTACGGCTGCCGACAATGGCTTTCAGCTCGCCGGTACGGTAATCCATCACCACTGCAGCCACCTGAGGCTGAATGATCTCCTGATAGGTGCCATCCGCATTGCGGGCACGGTAGACTTTATCGCTGGGGTCGCGCAGGGAGGGATAGTTGGACCAGTTTGCCAGAGAATCCTCAACGATCCGCTGGATCTCCGTATCGATTGCAAGGGTTACGTGGTAACCGCCGGTCCTAAGCTCGTTTTCCATCTTGTAGCGGTTCTCGCTGGTATTCTCCAGATCCCGCATCTCCAGAAAGCAATCCACAATATCGCTCACTGCATATTCCACATAGTGCGCATATTGATACATGCCCTCGCCTTCCATGACGGATTGTTCCAGCACGGCTGCGGTGGCGGGATTCAAGGCTTCCTGATACTGTGCTTGCGTGATAAACTGATTTTCGTACATACAACGCAGCACGTAGTCTGTCCGGTCGTTGGTGATCTTCCGGTAATCGGTTGTCTCAGAGGTGCGGGTATAGAAATTCCGACGGGGGTTGTAGTAGTAGGGATTGTTGGTCATACCTGCCAGCATAGCACATTCCCGCAGACTCAGTTCACTCAGAGATTTGCCGAAATACCCCTGAGATGCGACCTCCACGCCATAATAGTTCTCGCCCAGATAGATGGTGTTCAGATAGCATTCCAATATCTGCGCTTTGGTATAGCGGGTTTCAAGCTGCATAGCCAGATAGGCTTCCTGAATTTTGCGCTTGTAACTCTGTTCGCTGGAAAGAACGGTATTTTTGATCAGCTGCTGGGTGATGGTGGAACCGCCCTGCTGGGAGCCGGTGGTAAAGTTGGTAATAAAGGAACCAACGATACGCTTCAGGTCGATGCCGTTATGGGTATAGAAACGCGCATCCTCAACAGCAACAAAGGCATTGCACAGGTTCTGAGGCATCATGGAAATATTGACCATGATGCGGTTTTCGGTGCCTTTGTAATCGGTAATCACATTGCCCTGCGCATCATAAAGAAAGGAAGTCTTGTCCTGATCGCTGAGCATGGTAAGGTCAAGGGTGGGAGCGGTCTCCATATATCCCTTGGCAATGCCGAATACCATGCCGGCTACCGCAAGCCCAGCCATAACGATCACGATGGCTGCCAAACGCACGCTGCACACCAGCATTGAAACAATGAAGTTGGGCTTTGCCAGTTTGGGTTTGAAAATGGTTCGCTTTTTGGGCGTATAGAAATCCTGATCATCCTGGGCAGGTTCCTGATAGGATGGATTGTTGTCATACCAATCCTGTTGATATTCTGTTTGATCCTGCTGATACAAACCGGTTTCCTCCTGCCATGGTTTTGCTTGACGGCTGATGGAGCCGCAAAAGAATACATAATCTATTATACCATAAGTATCCGCCAGAGCGCCATACCAGCCTGTAACAAACCCTGCATTTGATCCGTCAGGATCCCATATCCTTTGCAGAGGAGTGATCTGAGTGAAAAAAGGAAAGCATGGGTGGCTTCGATGGATGATTCTGTTGATATTGTTGATTACGATTCTGTTTTTGCTGGTGGAGCAGAATCTGAGTCAGACATTGCTGGATATGGCATATGCAACAGCGCATTCCATTGCGTTGGAAACGGTGAACAGGGCAGCGCAGCAGGTAGTGGGGGATGGGATAGCCTACGAGGAACTGATGGAAGTACAGATGGATGCCTCTGGCAGAGTTGCCATGCTCCGCGCCAATACCATGTACATGAACCGGATTGCGACCCAGACAGCCATTATGGCACAGGAAAAGCTGAACAGCATTGAAAATCAGATGGTGGATGTTCCCCTGGGCGCAGCCTTGGGAATCCGCTTTCTGGGCGGTTTTGGCCCCAGACTCAGTGTGCAGATCGTTCCTGTCGGCGCGGTAAGCACGCATTTTGAAACAGAGTTTGAAACAGCGGGCATCAACCAGACTCGTCATAAAATCTTCCTGACGTTGGAAACCTCTGTGAGTCTGATTGTTCCGGCAGATTCACGCATGGTGCAGGTGACCAGCACTGTGCCTATTGCAGAGAGCATCATCGTTGGGCAGGTGCCGGACAGCTTTGTGGATGTGAACGATGAAGAGGATATGCTCAACCTGATTCCGTAAAATGTGTACAGGATGTAAAACAATTCCCTTCCAGAAGCGGCTTTTCTTGACATGGAAACATTTTTGAAATAAAATAAGGTAGAAAGCGTATGCTGAAATTTCAGTATGGAATGAAGAATATGCGCTGTGGCAAGAATACCCATCACCGAAGCGTTCAACAACAGGTTTCGGTGGGCGAAGGGAGGTTGGGCTGCTTCGGCAGTCCGGAAAGAGTATGAGAAAACGCGGTTTGCTGGTACTGTGTGCATGGATTCTCACATTGGTGGCGATGACAACTTTTGCATACGCCGAAGAGGATCCTGTAACCTGCGCCATCGAGCTGTCACCGGAGTATTTGTCCGGCCCCGGCGAAGTGAACGTGACCATCACGATTTCCAATACCACTGATCAGGATCTTCAGGATCCTGTGGTCCTTTTCAGTCCGCAAGCGGATGTCATTTCCGACTTTGGCGATGCCGGTTCTGCAATCCTGAAAGCCGGTGAATCCCAGACTTGGACGGGCACCTACAGCATCAACGAGCGGGAACTGGAACAGGGCTTCATCCAGTATTTTGCCAAATACACGATCTATAAAGAGGATGGTCAGGCCACGCCCCGCAGTCAGGCGATCCGTGCTACGGTATCCCGCCGCGAAGCAGAAATCGCCATTGATGTGGACCGCACCATCACCCCCGCCTCTGCCCATGAGGGTCAGGAGGTACAGGTGAAGTATGCCATTACCAACGCCGGAACAGTTGCCCTGACGGATGTATCCATCACGGAACATGAGGATATCAACAGCAAAACCCAGACGGTGCCTAAACTGGATCCAGGTGCAAAGGTTGACTTGACCTATAAGGCCACCATGGGCAAGAAAGCCTTGACCAGCAGCGCCAAGATCACCTATAAGGCGGATGGCAGCACCGAAGAGAAGACCCATACGGTGGAAGAAAAGAAGATCCCCTTCGCAGAAACCAATCTGTCGGCTACCCTCAGCAGCAATACCAAAGGCGTTGTTGCCGGAGGCACGCTGACCCTGACGCTTGAACTGAAGAATAAGGGCAACGCTGATATGAGCGATGTCCGCGTGACGGATGCCGTGCTGGGAGATGTGTTCACGAATCAGAAAGTGGATGCTGGAAAAACCATTACGCTTGAAAAAGAGATCACGCTGACGGAAACCAGCGAGTATCAGTTTGTGGTAACCGCCATCGATGCTACCGGTACAGAAGTGAGCGCTGCCAGCAACACATTATCTGTCACCGCGATGAATCCTGACGATGCCCTTCACCTGACCCTGACGGCTGTACCGGATCGCACCGAAGTGTATAACGATCCTGCCGGGGTTCGCTTTACAGTGACCATAACCAACGACAGTAAGGTGGATGCTTCCAACGTCAAGATCTCCCATGGATATGTTGATCTGTATACCTTTGAAAGCATCAAAGCCGGAGAAAGCCGCACCATGTCCCGTGATACGGTGCTGTCCACTTCGGGTAAATTCCAATTCACAGCCACTGCACAGGATCCGCTGGAGAACACCAGCACTTTCCAGAGCAATGAAATGCAGATTGCTGTCTATGAGCCCACGCCTGTTCCGGCAACGCCTACACCGCCTCCCGTCCCCACGCCGGAACCCACATTCGTACCCGCTACATGGGCGCCGATCCATCATGAATCGATTGGTACCATCCCCAAGATGATTCAAAAGTTTTTGCTGCCTGCACTGATCGTTGCCGGCATCCTGTTGGTAGCTTCGTCAGGGCTTTTGTTCGTGGCTGCCAAGAAGCGTATTGAAAGCAAAAAGGCTTCTGACGCGGCTTATGATCATCTGGAACGCGCACGCCGCCGTGATTATACGGTTGTGAATCCAGAAGAAATGGCTGCCGCATCCAAAGCCACTCTGAGCCAGCATCGTCCGCAGGACAACAGAGATCCTGACCTGATTGCAACCGATGATACCGACTGGGATCTGCCGCCGGTGGAATCGCTCACTCAACCTTCGGAACCTGATGAAATCCAGACGGAAAGTTACTCATCTTTTGGACAAGGTTTCTATGGCGAGATCGGCGATGAAGGTTTCGAAACAGAGCCGTATCAGCAGCCGGAGGAGTATCCCATGCAGGAGGAGATACCTGCAGAGGAGGAAGTGCAGGAGTACTCTGAGCAGAGCTATTCAGAGGCCCCTGCAGAAGCCTATCCTGAAGCTGGATATGACCCCATGGGTGCCTATGATCAGCAGGCTGGTTTTGATTACAGCGAAGATCATTCGTACGGATACCAGCAGGATATCCCGACCTATGGTGAAACCGAAGATTTTGATTTGCAGAGCTATGGGCAAACGGATGGTTATCAGCCTTATGATTATGCTCAAGATGGTCAGTATGGCTATGATCAATACGATCAATCCAGTTATGATCAGCCTGAATCCATGGGTGATGACCGTATGAGCTATGATGCTCAGGATGGCTATATGGGCCAATATGATGGTTTTGATGATTATCAGACCAGCTATGACGGCTATCAGCAGATGGATGGTCAGACAACTGATCCGTATTATAGCGAGCAGCCTGACCCCGACGCTGGCGGCGAACAGCCCAGAAGCAGACGTTCCCGCAAATAAACAGACAAGGATGCGCACGTATGTTTACCGGTTTTACCGAGGATACAATCAGATTTTTTCTTGATATTCGTTTCCATAACGAGATTTCGTTCTATAAAGCGCATGAAGACGAGTACAGGACCCATGTAAAGGAACCCTTTTATCAGTTTATTGACAGCATGGCAGAAACCATGCTGTCAATAGCCCCTGATATCGAAACGCGCCCTTCCAAGTGTCTGGCCCGTTTGCGCCGGGATACCCGTTTTACCAAGGATAAATCTCCCTTCCGGGATCACCTGTGGCTGCTTTTCCGGCGCGGGGGAGAAGCGAGAGAAACTTGCGTCACCTATTGGTTTGAATTAGGGCCGGATCGTTTGGTCTGGGGGCTTGGTTTCTGGGGTGCCAACCGGCCCGCTATGGATGCGCTGCGCAAGCGGATGGAGAATAAGCCGCAGGAAGTGCGCAAGGTGTTCCGTCAATGCGGTATTCCAGATGATACATTGCATATCTTTGGAGATGCTTATCAGCGCATGAAGCCCCCTGCTGGCTTGCCGGTGGATCTGGCGATGCTTATCCCCTGAAAGAGATCTACGTACAGCGGGTGAATATCCCGTTTGAAAGCTGCTATCAAAGCAGCCTGACCGAAATGGTCGCCAAAGATTTTCTGCGACTCAAGCCCCTTTATCTGCTGCTGAGAAGCTGCGCAGATGAGGGAATGGCACAATTGGATGCATAAGTGAGGGAGGACAGTATGGATTATCGTAAGTTGAAGAGCGGTTCGGATGTTCGCGGCGTTGCTGTGGGTGACAATGCAGTTCTCACCCCTGATGTGGTGAAGACCCTTGGCGCGGCCTTTGCCCACTGGACTGCTAAGCAGGTCAATCGTCCTGTGGCGGAAATCAGTATTGCACTGGGCAGAGATAGCCGGGTTTCCGGCCCTGATCTGATCAAGGCTGCCGCTGAAGGTATTGTTTCTACCGGCGCTACTGCATATGACTACGGCATGTGCACCACTCCTGCCATGTACATGGCTATTCTGACCGAGGGATTCCAGCCTGACGGTTCTGTGATGATCACCGCCAGCCATCATCCCTGGGTGATGAATGGTATGAAGTTCTTTGCTCAGGGCGGCGGCATCGGTTTCCATGATCTGGATGATATTCTCGCGCTGGCTGCTGAACTGCCTGAGGCTGCCCCAAATGCTGGCGAGATCATTGAAAAGCCCTTCCTGCCCACTTATCAGCGCCATCTGATGGATCTGATCATCTCCGGCATTCAGCCCGAAGTTGCCAAGCCCCTTCTGGGTTTGCATGTGGTTGTGGATGCTGGTAACGGCGCCGGCGGTTTCTATGCCGATATGCTGGAAGAACTGGGCGCATGGATCGAAGGCAGCCAGTTCCTGGAGCCGGATGGTCATTTCCCCAACCATATCCCCAATCCCGAAAACAAGGAAGCTATGGCTTCTGTGTCCGCTGCTGTGAAAAAGGCGGGCGCGGATCTGGGTATCATCTTCGATGCGGATTGCGACCGCGCCGCCATCGTGGATCACACCGGCAAGGAAATCAACCGTAACCGCCTGATCGCTCTCATCAGCGCGATCCTGCTGGATGAACAGCCCGGCGCGACCATCGTAACTGACTCCGTGACCTCCTCCGGTCTGGCTGATTTCATCAAGGAGTGGGGCGGCGAGCACTACCGCTATAAGAGAGGCTACCGCAACGTGATCGACGAAGCGATTCGTCTCAACGAAGCCGGTGTGAACTGCCCTCTGGCGATCGAAACCAGCGGTCATGCTGCGCTGAAGGATAACCACTTCCTGGATGACGGCATGTATCTGGTCACCGTTCTGCTGATCAAAGCTATGCAGCTCAAGCAGCAGGGCGAAACCCTGAGCAAGATGCTGGATGGTCTGCGTGAGCCTGTGGAAAGCACGGAGATCCGTCTGTCTGTTACCGCTGAGGATTTTGGCGCAGCTGCCCGCAATGCCATCGAGCAAGTGCTTCAGTATGGCACCGATCACGAGGATTGGCATATCGCGCCCGACAACCGGGAGGGCGTACGCATTTCCTTTGACGTGGATAGCGAACTGAATGCAGCATGGTTCCTGCTGCGTTTGAGCGTCCACGATCCGGTGATGCCTCTGAACGCGGAAAGCGATGTTCCCGGTGGCGTAAAGTATGCTCTTGGTAAGCTGTATGAGGTTCTCAGTCAGTGCGAGGGTATTGACCTGAGTCCGCTCCAGAAGGCTCTGGAAGCATAAAATATCCGATGATACAAAAGGACTGTTGCCCAACCGGGCAACAGTCCTTTCAGGTTGTCAAAAAAGGGGAAGGTGCAGGAAACTCAGTTTCCTGCCGGGTGTGGGCAGAGCCCACAAAACCTTGCGCCGCAGCGCTTTTCAGCAAGCACAGCGAGCACCGTAGGTGCAAGATGTGCGACTTTTGAACAGAAGTATGGGTTTTTCAACAGTCCTTTGCTTATTCACGAATTGTTCTGTTTATGATCAACCTAGCCATGCATTGCTCTGAGCAGACTGCCGTCAGAATCACCGCCGTATTCCCAGCACATCAGGCCCATCAGACCATTTTCGTGTACATAGCTACGTTTGCATGCAATGGAGTCTGCTGAGTCGAAAGTAACAAAACGGCTATTACCAACGGCATACGCTGCTTTGGCCTGCTGGTCGAAATGCAAAGTGAACTGGTCATTTTGAACCAACTGATAATAATGCATGGTCTCATTTCCATTGCTTGGAGAGGCGGAGAACAGGGGAGCATCTGCGTTCTCCACGGCAAAAACGCGACCATACATGGCGCAACCGATCATGATCTTATGTGGGGGGATTCCAGCCTGTATATAGTGTTTTGCGGCTGTATCGGCACACACGGGATAATCTGGATGGCTTGCGTACAGCGCGGTATGGTGAGCACAAACGCCGGGGGTATACATATCATAGGTCATCAGATTGACCTGATCCACCAGTTGTCCGATTTCTGCGCAGTCGATATGGTCAACCAATGAGGGCGAAGCGCCAAGGGCACATGCCAGCAGGCGGCGTTTTCCATCCTGCTGTGTCAGGGCATCCAAGCCATGACGCAGTTCAGTCATCAGCAACGTGAAGTTTTCCCGGTCATCTGGAGAGGAGACGATACCAGCGGCATCGGAACCGGGATACTCCCAGTCAATGTCCACTCCCAGAAAGCCATAATCCTGCATCAATTGAAGCGTGCTTTCCACAAACAGCTGCCGGCCTGCATTGCTGGCAGCCGCCTGCGAAAAACCATCCGCTCCCCAGCCGCCGATGGAAATCACCGGCAGAATGTGCGGATGCTTTTGGATATAAGCCTGATAGGCAGCAATGCTTTGCCAATGACTGCCGGAGACGGCACCATCTTTCAGAAGAGCAAAGGAAAAGTTCAGCTGATCCAGCATGGGTGCGTCCTGATCGCGAAAAATTACGTTCTGTCTGTCCATTACATAGGCTGCGGTTCTGTGTTGCATTCTTTTCTCCCCGTTCCATGCTTTTGCTAACAAATGGGGTTGGATATCTGGATAAGTCCATTCACTGGGCAGTTCTTTCAGCAAAATGGTTTGTGCAATTTCGCTGCTTTCGGGAATTTCCCCGAGGACTTGCACTTCTGCCCGATACAGCATCCCGAAGGAGTCGGCATACGATCCGCCATCGTGGAATCGGCGCACCCCATAGGGCCCAATTTCAGTCAGGTGATATTTCTCCGCGCCGGTTTCCTCCCAGAGTTCACGCCGGGCCGCTTGTTCGGGCGTTTCGCCAGCTTCACGATGCCCACCGGGACATTCCAGCGTCATTCGCTCACGGTGGCGGACAAAGAGCCACTGGTCATTCATCCGCGTTACGATAACGGAATACTGGATCTGTTCGTTGGGCACATGCTTGGGAAAAAAGACTTGGATCATGATCACCATTCCCTTCCTTCAAAAGCATTGGGGATATGAAGAATGCCGTCACGAGCGATCAGCAGGGCATCAAATCGGACCGATGCATCAGTTGGATATTCTCCCAGATAGCAGCGGGTTGTCAGGCAGATGCGCCTCTGTTTGTCTGGCGTAATAGCATAGGCACATTCGGCAAGACTGGCCCTCTCGCGGGTCTTCACCTCCACCATTGCCAAAACATCTCCGTCCTGCATCACCAGATCGATCTCTCCATATGGAGAATGGTACCGCTTGATCAGCAGTACCATTCCCTTGGATTCCAGATATTTGCAGGCTGCATCTTCACCAAGTACGCCCTTGGCGTAAGCAGTCAGCCGGTTGTCAGTCATTGGGATAGTTCTCGTAGAGGGGGAAGTTCTTCATCATTTCCACGACTTCGGCCTTCACAGCGGGGCAGGCTTCTTCGCCGCCCTCGATGACACGGCGGAAGAAATCAGCGATCTTTTCCATATCGCTCTCCACCATGCCACGGGTGGTAACAGCAGGAGTACCCACGCGCACGCCGCTGGTGACGAAGGGGCTCAGGGTTTCGCCAGGGATGGTGTTCTTGTTGACGGTGATGTTGCACAGACCCAACAGGCCTTCCAGTTCCTTGCCGGTGCGACCGGTCTTGGTCAGATCCAGCAGGATCAGGTGGTTATCGGTACCGCCGGACACCATTTCGATGTTCTGAGCGCGGAAGGCGTTCTCCAGCGCCTTGGCGTTCTTGACGATCTGCTCCTGGTAAGCCTTGAACTCGGGAGTGAGGGCTTCTTTGAAGCAAACGGCCTTGGCAGCGATCACATGCATGAGGGGGCCGCCCTGAGTGCCGGGGAAAATGGCCTTATCAATGGCTTTGGCATATTGTTCCTTGCACAGGATCATACCGCCACGGGGGCCGCGCAGGGTCTTGTGGGTGGTGGTGGTAACGAAATCAGCATAGGGGACGGGATTCTGGTGGCAGCCAGCAGCAACCAGACCGGCGATGTGAGCCATATCCACCATCAGCATAGCGCCGACGCTGTCAGCGATCTCGCGAAGCTTAGCAAAGTCGATAGCGCGGGGATAGGCGGAAGCACCGGCAACGATCAGCTTGGGCTGATGTTCCTTGGCAAGGCTGGCAACCACTTCGTAATCGATCACGCCAGTCTTCTCATCCACGCCATAGGGCACGAAGTTGAAGTACTTACCGCTGATGTTGACGGGGCTGCCGTGGGTCAGGTGACCGCCGTGGGACAGGTTCATGCCCAGTACGGTGTCGCCGGGGTTCAGCATGGCGAAATAGACGGCAGTGTTGGCCTGAGCGCCGCTATGAGGCTGAACGTTGGCATGCTCGGCACCGAAGAGCTGCTTGGCGCGCTCACGGGCCAGGTCTTCAACCACGTCCACGTACTGGCAGCCGCCGTAATAGCGCTTGCCCGGGTAGCCTTCGGCATACTTGTTGGTGAGCGGAGAACCCATGGCCTCCATCACAGCGGGGGTGACAAAGTTCTCAGAAGCGATCAGTTCGATATGCTGACGCTGACGCTCCACCTCGTCCGTCATTGCCCGGAAGAGCTCCGGATCCTGCTCCAGTACGTGGCGATAATTCATGAAAACATCCTCCTACAGTCGGTATTTTTGGAAAAACCGTGTACGTTCGGGCTGAGCAACCCCGCAGCACATCCCAACCACGCTTACTGCTGCTTCCTTCCGGACCTGACAGGGTTCACGCATTGAAATCGCACAGGACTCAACCGTCATCACGCACACGGCTTATTCATTGTACAGGATGATGGGAAAAAAGGCAAGGGAAAATGCAAAACCGAACAAAAAATGCAGAAAAAAACCCGAAAAAACGGCTCATTTTGCAGTTTCGATACCGCATACTGTCAGCACGCTGTCGCGAACGGTAAAACGAATGTCGTATTCGGCATAAGCAAAGCCATATACTCTGTCAGGATCGTTCTGATATGCGGGGCGTGGATCCTGACGCAAAACGCCAATCAACCCTTCGCGCAAGTCCTCCGGTATTACTTTGAGCCACTCATCAGGAAAAACAACTTCCACATGGTCGTTTTCATGTTCGGCAGCGAAGCCGCCCTTTGCCTCAGGAATGCTGTCCACATAAGGCAAATAGGGCTTGATATCATAAATTGGAGTTCCGTCCATCATGTCGGCACCGCTGATATGAAGAACCGTACCATGATGGGCAGTCTGTTCAATTCCCTCCAGCTTCACACAGCTAAGGCCAATGGCGTTGGGCCGGAAAGGAGAACGGGTGGCAAAAACGCCTATACGTACATTGCCGCCAAGACGGGGCGGACGAACCGTTGGAGACCATTCCTCACGCTGTGCTTTGTGGAACTGCCAGATGAGCCATAAGTGCGAATAGCCGTCCAAACCGCGCAAGGCATCCGGGTTACGGTATTCAGGCTCGAAAATGATGGTGGAGTGAAGTTCCTTCACCAATCCGCTTTGCCTTGGCAGGCCGAATTTGGTAGAAAAGGCATTATGGATGCGGGCGATAATCTTCATCGTGTTACTCCTTCTTGGGAATCCCTTTCATCATACTGTATCTCAGCCTGACATGCAAGCAGATTATGCTTGCCAAAGAGCCGAAAACCCTTGCAATCAAACAAAAAAACGGCTATAATATATAAGATGAAAGCAAACTGGGGAAGGGGGAGGCAGGCTTGTCCCGAAAGGCGGCAAAGATAACAGAAGAACTGCCTGTTTTTGAGATCCTTTTCGAAAACAGCTTCCGCTTGAGCGGCGAACTGTATCCCGGCCTTGCTCCTAATGCTGTTGGTAATTTTATCTATTTGGCGAACAGCGGTTTCTATGACGGCGCTGCCATCACGCTGGTGGCACCAGGTGGGATTATTCTGATGGATCATCCTGAAAAAACCGTCCCTTATTGTATCGAAGCTGAATGCGAGCTGAACGGCTGTGATTACAATGTGGGCCATGTATGCACAGGCAGCGTATGCTTCTTTCATTCCACCCACTATAATTCCGGCAAATCTGGCTTTTTCATCGTGCTGAACGACGATTCCCGTACTGTGCGGATGGTGGAAGGCGCTTATGCGCTCTTCGGGCAATTGCTGGAAGGCCTTCAACTGGCAGACATGCTTTCCCGCACAGGATCTGACGATAATGGTCAACCGCATGTGCTCCATCGCATCAAGAGGATCCGGGTGGAAACCGGCGGACGGGAATTCCCGTTTGAAACCTGTCCGGAGCCGGAGGATACGATTGACAGGGTGATCCTGAACCAAGACGACTCAGACCTCTTTTTAGGAGACTGAAATATTACTTTTGTTGGAAAGAAGGGTGTTTTATGGCGAATCCTACCTTTACCATCACCATGGAAAATGGCGGCGTGATGCAGGGCGAACTGTATCCTGAAATCGCTCCCCAGAGTGTCGGCAATTTCATTTCTCTGGCAAACAGCGGCTTCTACGATGGCCTCATCTTTCACCGCTGCATCCCCGGCTTTATGATTCAGGGCGGCTGCCCCGATGGCACTGGTATGGGCGGTCCGGGCTACCGTATCAAGGGCGAATTTGCCAATAACGGCATTGCGAATCCTCTCAAGCATACCCCCGGCGTGCTGAGCATGGCCCGCAGCATGATGCGCGACAGCGCTGGATCCCAGTTCTTCATCATGACCAGCACCAGCCCCCATCTGGATGGCGAGTATGCTGCCTTTGGCAAGGTGCTCACCGGTTATGAAGTGGCTGAGGGCATCGTGGCGCAGCGCACCATGCGCGACCGTCCTATCGTGCCTCAAGTGATTGCTTCCATCCGTGTGGAAACCAACGGTGTGGAGTATCCTTTCAACAAGCTGTAAGCGGAATATTCTGCTTTCAGCGTTCAGTGGACGTATGAAGCAGAGAAGCGGCGGCGCGGAGGCTTTGGGTCTCCCGCCCCGCTTTTTTGGAAAGTGAGCGATCTTGCATGTCACATGTCATTTTACCTGAATTGCTTTGCCCTGCCGGTGATATGGCTGCATTGAAAGCAGCGGTTGACTGCGGAGCGGATGCAGTTTATCTGGGGTACAAAGCTTTTGGCGCTCGGGCCTCCGCTGTGAATTTTGATGCGGATACCCTTAGCGAAGCAGTTGCTTATGCCCATTTATACCATACGCGGATCCATGTGACGGTGAATACGCTTATTAAAGAAAATGAGTTTTCTGCTGTTCGTGAAGCGCTTGCCTCCATCCGGGATTGTGGCGCGGATGCCGTGATCGTACAGGATCTGGGTGTGGCTTCCATCGTACGGGACGAGTTTCCTGAACTGGCACTGCATGCCAGCACGCAAATGGGGCTTTCCAATGCATCGGATGCCGCTTTTGCCCGCGATTTTGGCTTTACCCGGGCTGTTCTGGCTCGTGAATGCACGCTGGACGATATCAAAAAGGTGGTTGCCACCGGCATCGAAACAGAAGTGTTCGCCCATGGTGCCCTGTGTTCAGGTGTCAGCGGCCGCTGCCTGATGAGTTCTATGGCGGGCGGTCGAAGCGGTAACCGCGGACGTTGTGCGCAGCCCTGCCGTTTGCAGTTGCAAATGGGCGAGCATAAAGGTGCGCTTCTTTCATTGCGTGATTTGTGTACATATGAATACCTGCCTCAATTTGTGGATGCCGGTGTTCGTTCTCTCAAAGTGGAAGGCCGCCTGAAGAGCCCAGAATATGTGGCAGTGGTAACCAGTGTGTATCGTAAAGCGCTGGATCAGATCGCTGCCGGTCGGTTCGATCCCGAAAGCCCGACCCCCATGAAAGCTTTGTTGCAGATTTTTAATCGCGGCGGTTTTACACGGGGACATGCTTTTGGTGCTGAGGATGCTGATTTGTGCGCGTCAAAGCGCGTCAGCCACGAAGGAATTCCGGTCGGAACAATTACTGCCTGTAAAGGCCAGTTGGCTATCCTGCGCCTGACGGAGGACTTGCACGATGGAGACAGCCTGCAGCTTCGCGGCTGGCAGGACAGTGATATGCGCTACTCCGGACATGATCAGCCAGCGGGAAGCGAAGCCACGCTGCGATTGCGTCCTGGGCTGACTGTTAAGCCGGGTACAGCTGTTGCCAGACTCTCCGATGCTGTGCAACTGGAACAAGCGCGCGCGCACAAACCGATACCCATTCCTGTTACCATGCGTGCTGCATTTCACGTGAATGAACCTATGCGGCTGACGATTTCAGACGGCAGCAGCACGGCAACGGTAGAAGGCGAAATCGTGCAGGCGGCGCAGAAACGCTCAGCAACTTCGGAAGATGTGGTCAAACAGCTGGAAAAGCTGGGGGAAAGCCCATTTGCAATCGAGCAGGGAGCGGATATCCTTGTAACGGTCGATGATGGTTTGTTTTTACCCGTAAGCAGTCTCAATGAGCTTCGGCGCAAAGCCGTAGAGGCATTGATAGAGAAACGGATGGCTGATTTTGACCGGCAAGGCCGTCTGGAGACCAAAAAACTGAGAGATCAATACGGCCAGCACAAAACATTGGGGGCAGTTACGCCCCATGAGAAGCTGTGGTCTGCCGCCCTGCCCGATCAAGCTCTTGCGGTTGTCTTTTCCGATCCTGTTATGGCACAGTCTCTTCGGGACAATGGTGCGGATGTGCTCATTTACGAACCTCTTGATCTGCGTCCGGAATCGCTCACGAGCCAGCTTTCTTTACTTCCAGATGGTTGCATGGTACAACTGCCGCCGCAAATAAGCCAGTCAGCTTTGCAAGCGGCGATGGACTGTATCGCAGAACAGCCAAATCGAGTGACAGGAATCGTGGCGGGCTGCGTGGGACAGATCGCCCCTGCCAGTCAGCTTCTTCCCGTCTGGGCTGGTCCGGGAATCCCAGTCAGCAATAAGCGGTCTTTGGAAACCATATGCGACTGGCCTGTAGAGGGATATCATCTCTGGCCTGAGTGGAGCGCTGAAGAACAAAAACAGCTGCTTCCACAGAAAAAAACAGCATGGCTCAAAGTATATGGCAGGGAAATCCTGATGCTGCTGAATCATTGCCCTGAACGTGCAGCAAAAGGTTTGCTCTCTGGTCGCGAAAAATGCCGCCTGTGCTATGAAAATGGCATGGCATGCGGTATGACTGATCCATCACTTACAGATCAGAAGGGCTACCGTTTTCCACTGCAACGCACCATTTTCCCCGAAGGATGCCAGCTGCGGGTACTTGGTGCTCTGCCTACAGATCTTCGTCAGTATGATGAGGAACGCAGACTGCTTGGCGCAGGAATGCTACTGCATTTTACCACAGAAAGCCCACAACAACAGAATGCCATCACCAGACAGTTTGCTGCTATCCGTGATGGCGAAGCCCCGCAAAAGCCATCTGGCACCACTTCAGGCCATTGGCGGCGCGGGATTGAATAACCTTTTTTCCGAAAGGAGGTTCCATTATGGAACTGGAACGTACCCTTCGTGTATTGGAGTTCCCCAAAATTTTGGAGCGATTGGCCAGCTATGCCATGACTGAGTCCGGCAAAACCCGCTGCCGCGCGCTGGTCCCCTCTGCCGATGAACCTCAGGTTCGCCGTTCCTTGGATGAAACCGAAGAAGCAGTGGTTTTGCTGACCTATCTGGGTTCTAATCCGCTGGTTGGTTTCAGCGATGTGACCGAATATATCACCATTGCCCAGAAGGGCGCTTGCCTGAGTCCCCGCGCGCTGATAGATATTGCTCTTTTGCTTCGGGCAGCCCGTTCTGCCCGTGCCAGCCTGTGCAAGGATCGGGAGAATACTCCGCTGCTGATCGCTCAGGCTTCCCGCCTGACGGTGCTGGAGAGTGTGGAAAGCGATATCAATGATGCCATCATCGGTGAAGACGAGATTGCAGACCGCGCGTCTTCTGAGCTGTATCAGATTCGCCGCCAGATCCGTTCCGCCAATGAACGCATGCGGGAAAAATTGAACCAGATGATCCGTTCCACCAGCTTTTCCAAGAATTTGCAGGATACCATCATCACCATGCGCGGCGATCGATACTGCATTCCGGTCAAGGCAGAATGCCGCCAGAATGTACCGGGTCTGGTGCATGACCAGAGCGCCAGCGGTGCTACCTTGTTTATCGAACCCATTGCGCTGGTGGAATTGGGTAATGACCTGAAGCAATATCATGCCAAAGAACAGCAGGAGATCGCCCGCATTTTGCAGGCCCTCACCGACCGCATCACGCCCCATGCAGAGTCTTTGCTCACCAATCTGGATATTCTGGCTCATCTGGATTTCGTATTCGCCAAGGGTCAGTTGGCCCGCGAATTGCATTGTGTGCTGCCAAAGATCAATCATGAGGGCAGAATTCGTATTGTCCGGGGCCGCCATCCCCTGATCGACCCTGAAAAGGTGGTTCCCAGCAATCTGTGGCTGGGAGAGGACTTTACTTCACTGATCATTACAGGCCCCAATACCGGCGGTAAGACTGTCACGCTGAAAACGGTGGGCCTTTTCACCCTGATGGCGCAAGCAGGTTTGCATGTGCCAGCCTCGCTGGGCACAGAAATGGCTGTGTTTGATCATGTGTATGCCGATATCGGCGACGAGCAGTCCATCGAGCAGTCCTTGTCCACTTTCTCCGCACATATGACCAATATTGTGCGGATCATTGAAAATGTGGGTAATAATGATTTGGTGCTGTTTGACGAACTGGGCGCTGGCACCGACCCCACAGAAGGCGCAGCCCTTGCCCGCAGTATTTTGTCCGAACTTTTGAGCCGCCGCATCCGCACCATGGCTACTACCCACTATAGTGAGCTGAAGGCCTTTGCACTGGGAACCGAAAGCGTGGAAAACGCAAGCATGGAGTTCGATGTGGAATCCCTGCGGCCTACTTACCGCCTGTCCATTGGAATTCCCGGCAAAAGTAACGCATTCGAGATTTCCCGAAAGTTGGGTCTGCCGGAGCGGCTTATTGACGATGCCAAGGAACTGCTCAGTCAGGAGGACATCCGCTTTGAAGACGTGATTGCCAATGCTGAGTATCATCGGCAAGTGGCTGAGCGCGAGAGGGAAATGGCAGAAGAAACCCGCAAGGAGACCGTTAAGCTGCGGGACGAAGCGGAGAAACTGCGCAAGGAACTGGAGCAGAGCCGCCAGAAGAGCATGCAGAAAGCCAAGGAAGAGGCCCGCCGCGTGCTGGAAAGCGCCCGCCGGGAAGCGGACAGCATCATTGGTGAGTTGAAGGCATTGAAAAAACAGGCGCAAACGCCAGAGCATGAAGTGCAGAAACTCCGCAAGCGCATGGAGGACGGCATCGACGCACTGGCAGAGGGTCTGGGTCAGGCCAACGAGAGCAACTTTACTCCGCCGAAGAATGTTCGTATCGGCGATGCAGTAGAAATCGTGCATCTTGGCACCAAGGGCACAGTGCTTTCTCTGCCGGATCGCAATGGCGAGGTGCAGATTCAGGCGGGTATTCTGAAAATGAAAGCCCATCTGACGCAGTTAAAACTGGTGGAACAGCCAAAGCCCAAGCAGAGCAAGGTGAGTACCAAAACTGGCATGGCCTCCCGCATTGTTCCCATGGAGGTGGATGTGCGCGGTCAAACACTGGAAGAAGCGCTGGCAGCGGTTGATATGTATCTGGCAGATGCCACCTTGGCGGGCCTCAACGAGGTCAGCATCATTCACGGCAAGGGCACGGGTGTGCTGCGTGCCGGCATCCAGCGCCATCTGCGCAAACATATGAATGTGAAAACCTTCCGCGATGGCATGTATGGGGAAGGTGAACAGGGCGTTACGGTGGTAACGCTGAAGTAAGCAGTTTTGACAACAAAGGAGGAAAACCTATGTCTGAACAACAGATTTTGCTGGTGGATGACGATCTCAATATCAGCCGTTTGGTCAGACTGTATCTGGAAAAGGAAGGGTACTCTGTGATCGAGGCGGCCCGGGGCGATACTGCTCTGGAGGCTTTTGCCGCTCATTCGCCTTCGCTTGTGCTGCTGGATGTGATGCTGCCTGGCGTGGATGGTTTGCAAGTGCTCAAGGAAATCCGCAAAACCAGCCGGGTTCCGGTGATTATGCTCACCGCCAAGGATGAAACCTTTGACAAGGTGCTTGGCCTTGAATTGGGTGCGGATGACTATATTACCAAGCCTTTTGAAGCTAAAGAAATGGTAGCCCGTGTAAAGGCGGTGTTGCGCCGCGCGCCGGGAGAAGAAGCCAAGGTGGAAGAAAAAGATGATACCATTCGCTTCCCACAGCTGACAGTGAGCCTTGCCCGCTATGAAGTAACCTACGAGGGCAATGCGGTGGAAATGCCGCCCAAAGAGCTGGAGGTGCTGTATTACCTAGCCTCCATGCCCAACAAAGTATTTACCCGTGCCCAGCTTCTGGAGCATGTCTGGGGCTTTGATTTCTTTGGGGATAGCCGCACTGTGGATGTGCACATCAAGCGATTGCGCGAAAAGTTGCCGGATTGCGAGCAATATGGCTGGAAGATTCACACCGTATACCGGGTGGGCTACAAGTTTGAGTACAAGGCTCAATAATGTGGAGGGAAACCCATGTTTCAAAACTTGTTCAGCCGCTTGCTGGCCTTGTTTATGGTGGTCATTCTGCTGATGGCTTTTGTCAGCGCCACCTATTCGGTCATTTCCATCCGTAACACCATGACGGAAAGCCGTATGGTCAACCTGTTGACACAAGCCCGTGACATTGCCTATCTGGCTGCGAATCTCCGCATCAACGCTATCGGCAGTTTTTTCTTCGACCGGTCATCGGATATGCAGTACCTGCAATGGAAAGCCAAGCGCGTCTATGATGATTACCATGCTTTTATCATGATTGTGGACAGCCGGGGCCGTGTGATGGACAACCTGGCATTTCTCACACGCAACAGTGACAATGCCTTGGAAACGCTGGACGGCGATGATGTATCCCACCTGCTGATGGATGTGATGAAAGGGCAGGAAGTACGCACCAAGGTGGTCAATGCTGCCGGCGGCGTTATTATGACGGTTGCGGTGCCCTATCGGCAGAATAATCGCGTACAGGGCGCTGTGCTGATCCACACCAGCGCACAGGTGATTGAAGCAGAATACCATGGTCTGCTCATGCAGGTTACCGTTGGTTTTACGCTGGCTTCTATCGTTGCCATGATCGGCACAGCGCTTTATACCCGAGGGATTGTTAAGCCGCTGACGGTGATCACAGGCGCGGCGGAAACCATGAGCCGCGGCAAACTGAATGTTCGTGCCGAGGTGACTGGCGTGAATGAAGTACGCCAGCTGGCGGGGGCGTTCAATGTGATGGCCGAAAAACTGGAGACAGTTGAAAAAGGCCGAAAAGAGTTCGTGTCCAATGTCAGCCATGAACTCCGTTCACCCATTACCAGTATCCATGGCTTTGTAGAGGGAATGCTCGATGGCACTATCCCCCAGGATGACAGGGAGCAGTATCTCCAGATCGTTTTTGATGAAACCAACCGCCTGAAAAGGCTTATCAACGATTTGCTGCAGCTCAGCCGAATGGACAATGGGGTGGAGCAGCTGCAATGGTCGGACTTTGACATCAATGAATTGCTGCGCCGGGTACTGATTGGACGCATGACCGATATCGAACAGAAGAATCTGAATGTTCAGATGGATTTCCAACTGGAACCCTGTTTTGTTCATGCGGATCAGGACAGAATATCTCAGGTGGTCGTCAATATCATTGATAATGCGCTGAAATTTGTTGAACAAGATGGATGCTTGACAATCAGCACCACTTTGTTGCATGATAGCACTGTAGCAGTAGATATTTCCAACGATGGCCCGCCCATTCCGGAAGAAGACCGCCTGCATATCTTTGACCGCTTTTATAAGGCCGATAAAGCCCATACTGCTGGTCAGGGCACAGGGTTGGGGCTGAGTATCAGTCAGCAGATCATGCACATGCATGGACAAAACATCATGCTGCTGCCAGAGGATCAGGAAACAGGTTTCCGGTTTACATTGGCTCGCAGCCGTCAGGAACCGCCCCGGCTGGAAAACTGACAGGGTACCATACAAAGGAGGATTCGGGATGGATCGACATATCTTTCTTATCGGAATGCCTGGCAGCGGAAAAAGCGCACTGGGCCGCCGGGTGGCTGGAAAAATGCAGTTGCCCTATCTGGATATGGATGTATACCTGACCGAAGTAACCGGTATGGATACTGCTCAGTTGTATCAGCGCTTCGGTGATCAGGCTTTCCGTGATGCGGAAACGCGTTTGTTGCAGGAGTTGGTCGGCGTTACGCCGGGGATCATTTCCACCGGCGGCGGTACCTGCCTGCGGCCCGAGAATCGCGCTCTGATGAAAAATCACGGTGTGATCGTATACATTGACCGTCCCTTGGATGATATCATGTCCAATTTCCGCGCGGAGAAGCGGCCTTTGCTGGCCCAGAAAAGCCGCGAGGAGGTGGAAGCCCTCTTCAATGAGCGCTTGCCTATCTATTCCGGCCTTGCGGATATCACCATGAACAACGGAAACGGCTTCCAGAACGGCCTTGCTGCACTGGAAGAAGTAGTAAGCCGGTTTTGCTGAAAATGCAAGTTTTTCTTGCTTGATAGTGAAAACAAAAAAGCCAAGTCGCGATTAGACAGCTTGGCTTTTTTTGATATGTAATCAGGCTCCTTCGATCTCCAAAACCACGATTTGGGTACGCTCGCTCATATCACCAGCCGTTGCGCGCATCAGCGGCATGGTGGAGGTTTCGCCGGCGGCTGCCGTCAGGAAGTCATCCACAGTGGTTACAGGCATATCCGGGTTGTACTGGGTGCGGTAATGCATGGGGATGCATACGGTGGGCTGGATCATCTGCCAAACCTGAACCGCTTCCTTGGCATCCACGGTATACTTGCCGCCTACGGGCAGGAGGAGAATATCCAGCTTGCCGATTCTCTTCAGCATCTCCTGGGTGGGCAGATGCCCCAAATCGCCGGCATGACCGATGCGCAATCCTTCCGCTTCCACCACATAGAACAGATTGTTGCCACGGTGCGCTCCCTGATGGTGATCGTGGAACGCAGGAATGCCGGTAATCGTCACCCCATGGCTGTGGAAGGTATGAGAACCAGCCGTGTCAATGCTTTGATTCTCGCTGACAATAGCCGCAATACCATCATGATCATAATGATGGTGGCTCATGGTGACGATATCAGCAGGAATTCTGCGCTGCGGGTACTGATAGAGTTCATCATAAGGATCCATGGCAATAACGGTGCCGTTTTCAAGCGTCAATGTAAAGAAAGCGTGTCCCAAGTAACGAATAATCATTTCGCGTCCTCCTGACAAATCCATTGAGCAAGCGCGTAGCAAGCTGCATAAGGCAATGGCTGCTTTCGGTTAAGTAATGCAGCGCATTGACTCGTGAGGGTGAGAAGTTGACTTTCCTGCGGCGGTTGCAGGGTGAATTTGAGCAGACTGCGCAGAAGTGGTAGTGGCTGCTGCCTAAATGGGCTGGGGTGCTTTTTCAGCATTTGATAAAGCGCGTAAGCAGGGTGAAACAATGCATTTTGGGGTAGGGGAATGGGAACGGCGGGAATTTCTGTATAGAGTGGATCATCCGGCTTTAGATCGATATGCCACAGTTGACTTTCTTCATGAAAACAAACCATAAATCCTGCTGCTTCGATCTGCTTCCGGACAACTGCACAGATAGAGTGATCCACTCGTCTGGGCAGGTCGCAGATCCAGTAGCAGTCATTTTCCCGGCTGATACGAAGCATGGGCTGAACAGGGGAGTCGATTTGAAATAATCCCCATAATTTGCGCTGACGTTTTGCCAAGTCAACCATTTTTCACCATAACTTCCAGATGCATTTGATGCATGGCAGCAAACTGACCGTTCATATCCATCTGGTATACCAAGAAAATTTCGCCTCCATCTTCGGTCAAATCATAGCTGAGGCGGGTACAGAACACAGCAATGTCCATATCTCCGAACGGCGTCTGATAAATCCCTTCATACCGCTGTCCGCGTACAAATACCATTTGAGTGGCATAGTTACCCTCCCGTTGCATGGTAACAGTATCATCCTTCACCGTTACCATTACCGTTTGGGAGGGCAAGCTTTCATCCAGCGTCTCCTGATAAGTAACTACAGCCTTTTCTTCATCCAGAAATAAAGTACCGGATGTCATCAGGGAAATCGGTTCTTCGGTATCATCATCCCGACGGGCACAGGATTGTATGGACACCAACACCGGAATTTCGTTCATTTGCAGATCCCCCTTAACGGATTGTCAAAAGAATGGTATAATTCCTGTATACTATACCACAAACGAAGGAGCGGTTGCAATGCTGCGCTTGGAAGCACGGGCTAAAATCAACTGGACATTGGATATACTGGGCCGCCGTGAGGATGGATATCACCTGATGGACATGTTGATGCAATCCGTTGCCCTTGCAGATGAAATCACGCTGGAGCAAGCAGAACATCTGGAACTCTGTTCAAAGGCCAGTGCAAGTTCTGCTACAGCTGTCACCCAGCAGGATGCAGCTGCACAGGCTGTTCCGTTTGATGAGCGTAATCTGGCGTATCGGGCTGCGGTTGCTTTGCAGCAGTATACGGGTTGCCGACAGGGCGCGGTTATTACCTTACAGAAGAACATTCCCTCTGGAGCAGGCATGGGGGGTGGCAGTGCAGATGCGGCAGCGGTTTTGTATGGTTTGAACCATCTGTGGCAGCTGGGTTTATCTCAGGAAGAATTGTTATCCATTGGCTTGAAACTGGGAGCCGATGTACCCTTTATGCTCACTGGAGGACTTGCGAGAGTCGGCGGCATCGGCGAGGCGATCAAGCCTCTTTTTCCTGCTCCCAAAATCTGGCTGGTGCTTACGCAGCCTTGCGATGGATTGAGTACCAAAGAAATCTTTACCGCCTATGACGATCCTGAATCAGGATTGGCTATTGCTCATCCCAACAATGAAAAAGCTCAGGATGCGCTGCTGAAAGGCGATTTGGCAGCTTTGAGCAACGCTATGGACAATGTACTGGAAAGCGTCAGTGTTGCCAAGCGTCCTGCTATTGCGCAAGCAGCCAAACTGCTGGAGGAGGCAGGAGCGGTCCGCGGTATGATGACTGGCAGCGGTTCTGTGGTGTATGGCGTTTTCTCTGGTGAGGCGGAAGCCAGAAAAGCTTATCAGTTATTTGAGCAAAAAGGAATGAATGCGCGGCTTACCCATACCACCGATAAAGGAATCGCGGCATTTTAGTCCAAAATGATACAATGCGCACGATGCATAGTAAAAATAATACTTGACAGTTGTGCTGCTCATGTGTATAATATACAAAGTGCCTAGGGGCATGGTGTAATGGTAACACGTGGGTCTCCAAAACCTTTGTTGAGGGTTCGAGTCCTTCTGCCCCTGCCATGAGAGCCAGTTTCGAAAGGAACTGGTTCTTTTTTGTAAACGGTATTTGTAGTGTTTTATGTTATTTAATTTCACCTCTTTGGAATATAGCATTTGCTATGAGTTTGCTTTTTTGGTATAATAAATCTATTCTTATTTTCAAAGATATCGTATGGCATCTATATATTTCTATTACGAAAGGAAGTAAACATAATGAAGAAATGGATCGTAGTTCTGATTTCCTCCATGCTTCTATTCTCCTACGCCCTTGCCGAAGAAAACAACACAACGATGCAGATCATTTTGCAGCCTAGCATTACTCACGCCTTTACAACCGCTGCTGTGAGCGAAGAAGACCTGACTCACATTCTCGATGCTGGACTAGCTACCACTAGCGAGCCTAATATTTCGTGGTGGAATTTAGCAGTCGTTACCAATCCAGCAATCATGCTGGAGTTTTCTGCCGGAGAAATGCTAATGGATATCGATAAAGCCAAAGTCAAAGTGGAGCGCGAAACAGCTAAGTTAGAACGGATGGTTAACGATGGAAAAACCCAAGAAGAGCTCGACAAGCAAAAAGCAAAATTGGATAAAAGCGAAGAAGAACTTGATCTACTTTTTGAAGAATACGAAACTCTTCTGTGTACTGGCAAACCCTCCGGTTTTGAGTATTCTTTTTTTGCTCCTGCTGCTATCGTTATTTATTCAGATGAAATGAATGTTCCCGAATACAACTTTGGTTGTGGTCTTGCCTGCCAAAACATGGTCATTGCAGCATCCTCTCTTGGTTATGGCACAAAAGTCATCCTCCCTTATCTTAGCAGTGCCACTCACACATCACTGCTCGAAAAACTTGGCATTGATCCAACAGACCAAATTGTGGCCGTTTTGCTGATTGGCACGCCAGATATGGAAGTAAACGACTGTTTTAGCGTTCCCGATCGTTCCACAATCGAGGAACGGGTCACCTTTGTGAAATAGCGTAATATCAAAAACCATCGATATTTCCCTCCTAACGTCGAATTCCACACATTTGCCCCCGTTATAGACACATTTGACTTTTTGCTGAAAAATGCATGAATAAATTAATAGATAAGGATGAATCCTGACACGCTTAACCGCATTTTAGCAGATGGAAAGATGGTGAATACAATTCCGAAACATAAAAACGAGCAATATAAGCGTCATGAAATCTATGTTAAGCTAGATACGCTGCACATAGCAAAAGAACACACTACAGATAAAAAACACCAACGATATTAACGAATAAATAATTTGTGGAATAAGCTAAAGAATTCCCAAGTTCAAATATCAGCTACTACAAGAAAGAGCCTTCAAGAATTGAAAGGCTCTTTTATCATGCTCTAAAGAAAGGGGGACAATCTAATAAGAATTGTCCCCCGATTTAAAACATATATTCAGTTTACGCCCACGGGAAGGTAACCAGACCAACAATGTAGATGACGATGATCGCCACGGGCACCACGTAGCAGAAGATGGGCTTCATCCAGTTCTTGACCTTCAGGCCCTTGCCGCTGTTGGCTTCGGCAATGAAGTTGTCCCAACCCCAGCCATAGCGCTTGCTGCAGCAGAAGATAACGAAGATCAGAGAGCCGATGGGCAGCAGGTTGTAGGACACGATGAAGTCCCACAAATCCAGCCAGGCAGTACCGGCCGCGAAGGGCACGAAACCGCTGAACACACTGTAGCCCAGAGCGGTGGTGGTGGAGGTGATGAACAGACCGATACCGCAGATGATGCAGCCCTTGGGACGGCTCCAACCAGTCAGTTCGCGCACGCAGGCCAGAATGTTCTCAAACACAGCCAGCACGGTGGACATAGCAGCAAACACCATGAACAGGAAGAAGATGGTGCCCCAGATGCGGCCGCCATTCATGTTGCGGAACACGGTGGCCATGGTGTTGAACAGGAGACCAGGACCAGCGCCCACTTCCAGATCATAGGTGAAGCAAGCAGGGAAGATGATCAGGCCAGCGGTGATGGCAACCAGAGAGTCCAGCAGGATGATGTTGATGGACTCGCTCATCAGAGAGCGCTCCTTGTCAATGTAGCTGCCAAAAATAGCCATGGAGCCGATACCAAGACTCAGGGTGAAGAATGCCTGATTCATTGCATTCACAATTACATTGGGGGTGATCTTCTTGAAGTCAGGCACCAGATAGAAGGCCAGACCTTCCTTAGCGCCATCCATGGTGACGCTGTTCACAGCCAGCACGATCATCAGGAAGAGAAGAGCAACCATCATGTACTTGGTAACGCGTTCAAGGCCGCCCTGCAATTTGAAGCTCAGCACCAGGAAACCCAGAACGATAACGATGCCCATAAAGAGCATGTTGATGCCGGGGTTGCTGATCATAGTGCCAAAGTTCAATTCAGCTTCTTCGATCCGTCCCGTCAGGAAACGATAGAAGTAGTAGACCATCCAGCCAGAAACCACGGTGTAGAAGGACATGAGGCAGATGTTGCCGAAGAGTGCGAAGTAACCATGAATATGCCACTTCTGACCGGGCTTTTCAAGCTTCTGATACATTTTCACGGGGCTGGCCTGAGAAGCACGTCCCAGTGAAAATTCCATGATCATAACCGGCAGACCCAGCAGCAGGAGGCACAGTGCGTAGATCAGCACGAAGCCGCCACCGCCACCTTGGCCAGCCATCCAAGGGAATTTCCATACATTACCGCAGCCAATGGCGCAGCCAGCACTCAGCAGAATGAAGCCGAGGCGCGAGGATAAACGTTCACGATTTTCCATTTGATGTGATCCCTCATTTCTGAATGTTTTAGGGTTTCTACATTTTATCAGAAGATTGCTTTATTGTCAAAAAAAACACCAGAATACATATTATTTATCGAAATGTGTGATTTGTGATTGACAAAAGACGACTATGCATGTATAATCATTTTTGCGCTTAGGGGCATGGTGTAATGGTAACACGTGGGTCTCCAAAACCTTTGTTGAGGGTTCGAGTCCTTCTGCCCCTGCCAAAGAACCAGTTTCGTGAGAGACTGGTTCTTTTTTTATACCATCACACATTCCTTACCAATGCTTCATACATTTCATCAAACCCATCACCATACAGGTGAATGTAAAGGTTATAAGTGATATTCACATCAGCGTGACCCAAGAGGCGCGAAAGTATCTTTACGTCAATACCTTTATGATAGCAATTCGTTGCGAACGTGTGCCGAAAGACGTGTTCCCCACGATACTCAACCCCTGCTTCTTCACAGGCTTTGCGGGTTTGGTATCTCAATGCTTCGTATGAGAGCCGTTCGCCATCGTCATTGGTGAAAACCCATTCGTTTGTCCTGCGTGAATACTGATATTCCAGCACCTTCAACGCCTCGGGCGTGAGGGGGATGGTTCTCCTGCTGGATTCACTCTTTACGCTGTCCTGAACGAATGATTGCTTCTTGTTCGCCAGCCTGACAACTGTATTCCTAACATTGATTCGCTTTCGTGTCAGTTGAACGTCCTGCCACCTCAAAGCAAGCACTTCCCCTACTCGTAAGCCTGTCTCAATCATCAACGCAATCGCTGAATAGCCTGTCCTCCGCCCGCTGGATAACACATTCAGCAGGGCAGTTTGTTCTTTATCGGTGTATGCTTCAATCAGGCGTTCAGGCTTTGAAACATTGTAGCGTGAGGGCAAACGAATCCCAATGCCAGGGTCAGCGGGGATAATGTGTAGGGCGGATGCTTGTTTCAGCGGAGCGGTGACTATTCGCATCTGTTTCTTGATGGTTGATAGCCCGTAGCCCCGTTTTGTGAGGTCATTTACATACCGCTGAATGTCGATACAGGTTATCTCTCCAATAGGCATAGAGGCGATTGTATAGCCCTCCAACGCCTTTACAGAGGTCAGTAAGCGGTCATAGGTGGATTGCTTCACCGTCGTTTCCTTGAATGTGGCAAGCCATTCTGCGATAAAGGAGGTCAAAGAAATTGAGGCGTTCATTGTGCGTCCTTTCTATGACCCATCTATTGATGTTATACGGTTTTCAAGGTGCGTTTGTCCCTCCACCTCGTTGAAAGCCTCCAGCAACGCCAATTTTGTTGATATTTCTAATTGATACAGACAAATTTGGCGGTGGAGGGTCAAATAATCCCCGCCTCCCGACGAGGGAAAGCGGGGAAAGGTTCATAAATTACAAACCATGATTTGCAGGAAGAGGCGTGATGTCAGCCTCATCGGGAAGCATGGTGTAAGTTATAACCGCTTCTTTGATTTTTCCATTCTGATTTGTCAGAAGCGAAAAATCAACAAGAACAATTCCTTCTGCTCCTAAACCATATTCATCCGTGTGATAATACAACCACTGATGGTATTTTTCGCATTTCAGCGTATCATCATCGGCTACGCGAGCAGTTCCGGAAGTATAGGCTCCATAACATTCAGCAGGAAACTCATACACAGTACCCGTTGCCTCAGAGTATTCCTGCGTGGGATATTTTTCAAGCATCAGTTGCAAAACGCTATCATATTCCTCTTGCGAAATAGCCCCTAAATTGTATATGCACTGCTTAACCATTCCGTTTTCATCGCCGTTGACAATCATTTTCGCATGGTCTATACCAGCGATAGTCATATCATCCATATTTGAAAAGTGATCTGCAAACAATCCAAACGTAAAAGTAAATTCAAACATAAATGATGTTGTAGGTATATCCTGAACAGACTCTATTATTGTACCTTCTGTTGTTTCCTCTGCGAACGCCACACAAGCCATCATCATCACAGCCAGCAAAAGAGCCAATACCTTTTTCATTCTCAACACCCCTTATCACTTACTAATTGTCTGTTCCACCGCGTGTCTGTGCTATATTTCCCGCACAACTTCTTTGAAAGTATGCACTACAATCTTCGGTGTTCCCTTCATCTTGATGTATTTAGCAACTGTCGAACCGCTTCTTCCCATTCGTCTGCCAACCTCGGCGTAGTTTCCGTATTCATTGTAAAGGCGGTTCATCTCCACAATTTCAGCGGGCGTTACTCGCTTCGCCATCGGTATCACCGCCTATTATCATTCACCCTTGACAGGCTTTGCGGGCTTCTTGCCGGTGACAACGCATCTGTCGCTGTCCTTCATACACTCCTGCCAAATCTCGTCAATGTAGCCTTTGAAGGTCTTCTTCTTACTTTCGTCTGCGGTGATTTCCATAATCATCGCGTTCATGGCGTTCAGTTTGTCCTGATAGTTCCACGGAACGGTGATGGTCTTCTTGTCGGTATCGAGAA
>SVGQ01000006.1 GCA_015056245.1 Clostridiales bacterium
TCAGACTGTCAAACAACCCATGGAGGTATTGGAGGGCCGCAGCCCTCCAATTGCCAAACCGAAACCAGCGGCGTGTACGGTGGTTTCGGAACCCTTGCGCAGCAAGGGGCTCCTATCGCCGTTTGCCGCCCGGGGAGCCGTAGGCTCCTAGGCAAACGGTGCAAAACTCGTCAAAAAAGCCGCCGCAGGCGTGTTTTTTGACGATCTGAGGAACTGTTATGAAAAAGCAGTTCCTTTTCAAATTGATTTTTCTCTGGAACACCTGTATCATCAAGGTACAGCATGCATGCCCCATCTGCTGAAAGGAGCTTTTCTATGAACGACACTTCTGCCACCGGCAACTACTATACATTGGGTCACTTGGCCCTGTTTACCGGCTTGACGGACCGCACTTTGCGCAACTATCTTGCCAACGGCATCCTGCAAGGGGAAAAGATCAACGGGGTATGGCACTTTACGCCTGAACAGGCGCAGGCTCTTATCACCCACCCCACAGCACGGGCAGCGATTCTTGCCAAGAACAACGCCATTATCTACGATTTTCTGCTCAACGAACACAAAACCAGCGATCAATGCTGCCTGATTCTCGATCTGCCCCAAGCCAATGACCAGCGCATCATCGAGTATTTCTGTGATAGCATCAACCATGGTGGCTTCCACGACCTGCAATTCGCCTTTGACAGCATTTCCGGCATGCCTCGTGTGATTCTCCGTGGCCCGAGCCAGCAGGTTCTCACACTGGCAGGCGGTTATCATGCATTGGCAGACTGCTGACACCAAGAAAACGCTACCGCGCAAGATTTGTGGGTTCTGTCTACACACGGCAGGAAACTGATTATCCTGCACCCTTCCCTTTTGGGATAACCTGAACGCCCGTATCCAACATGGATACGGGCGTTATCAATTATTCTTCATCGCTCCACTTCAGCGGGTATTCTTCCACTGCGTAATTCAGCGACTTGCCGTTCTTACTCAGGTTGGTAAGCACAGCTTCGATGTGGTTGCCTTTCTCGTAAGGGGTGGGGATCAGGTCGTTCTTGTCGGTGCGGCTGGAAATGCGGCATGGAATGATCTTGAATTCCTCGCTGGTGGTGATGCCATCCCGCACCCGCATGCGGATCTGGAAGATGAATGTGCTCATATCGTCGGGCTTGTTATGACCCGCAAAGCTGAAATTGCCGAGGGAATAGCAGATATATCTGCCGTTATAGCACTCGATGGGATTGATACGGTGGCTATGATGGCCCACCACCAGATCCGCTCCCGCGTCAATGGTGGCACGGCCCAGAGCGATCTGGGTCTCGGTGGGCGCATAATCCTTCTCATTGCCCCAATGGAAGCTGACAATGACGATCTGACAGCCCCTGGAACGCAGATCCTCGATATCGCCAGGGATCTTGCCAAGCAGTTTTTCTTTGCGGTCGCGCCAGCCCTGATAGGCCAGAGAACCGATCTTCACGCCCTTGACGGTGAAAATGGCGGGTTCATCCTCGCTGGCATAGGTGATACCAGCGCTCAGCAGGGTCTTCTTGGTCTCTGCCAGACCATCCTCGCCCATATCCAGAACGTGGTTGTTCTCCAGCGATACCGTTTCCACTCCGCCGTAGGGCAGCATGCTGACAAACTTAGGATCTGCCCGGAACAGGAAGCTGTTGTCCAGCCGGTCCCGGTTCTTGCCTGCTGTGGTGAGGGTGCCTTCGAAGTTGACCATGGTCAGGTCATCGGAAAGGAAGATATCCCGGGTGTTCTTGAAAGGAAAGTTGATATCGCCGTCATTGGCACCCAGTTCCTTATCAAAAATGGACTTGCCGCCGGACTGGGTATTGCTGCCGATGGTCACATCGCCGGTAAAGGACATGGTCAGCAGGATGGAACCATCCGCTTCATACACCGGCAGGCTGGGATCTGGCGTGGGTTCCGGCGTTGGCGCAGGGGTCAGGATCGGTTCGGTGCCATCCTCGCCGCCACCGCCTACCACATTGCCCTCTGCATCGTAAATGATCAGAATAACTTCTTCCTCTTCTTCAGCAACCGTTACCGCTGCAAAGGCGCAAAGCAGCAGGCACAGCATCATCAGCAAAGGCAAAAAGCGCTTTTTGAACATGGTCATCCTCCCATATGGTATGGTCACAGGGTTTTGATAAAGCGGGCGATCCGGTCAAGGGCTTCGTTGAGCAGATCCAGCGCGGTGGCATAGCAGCAGCGGATATGGCCCTCGCCGCACTCGCCGAAGGCGGTACCGGGTACTGCCACCACTTCCATCTCCCTTAGCAGCTTTTCGCAGAACTGCTCGCTGCTGAGACCTACCTTGGGAATCGCAGGGAACACATAGAACGCGCCCAGAGGCTCGAAACAGTCCAACCCCATATCCCGGAAGGCTTTGACCATCAGGCGGCGGCGCTGGTTATAGCTGTTGCGCATCTGTACAACATCCTGCCAGCCATCCTCGCGGCCCCGGCGAAGAGCCTGCATGGCAGCTACCTGACCCTGACGGGGAGCGCACATAATGGTGTACTGATGGATCTTGCACATCACATCGCAGAAAGCTGCCGGTGCGCACAGATAACCCATGCGCCAACCGGTCATGGCAAAGGCCTTGCTGAAACCGTTGATCACAATGGTACGCTCCCACATGCCGGGCATGGTGGCGATACTTACATGGCCTTCCTTGGTATACGTCAGCTCAGAGTAGATCTCGTCGCTGATGACGATCAGATCCTTTTCAATGAACACTTTCGCCAGCTTCTCCAGATCCTCCCGGCCCAGAATGCCGCCGGTGGGGTTGTTGGGGTAGGGCAAAATGATGGCCTTGGTCCTGTCGGTTACGGCTTCCAGAACAGCCTCCGGCGTCAGGGCGAAACCATTGGAGGCATCCGTATGCACCGGCACAGGCTTACCGCCTGCAAACACCACGCCGGGGGCGTAGCTCACATAGCTGGGCTGGGGCACCAGCACTTCATCTCCGGGGCTGACCAGAATGCGCAGGGCAAGGTCGATGCCCTCACTGGCGCCTACGGTGACCAGCACTTCCTTCTTGGGGTCGTAGGTAAGCTGGTAGCGGCTCTGCATGTACAGGGCGATCTCCTGACGCAGCTCCAGCAGACCCCAGTTGCTGGTATACTGGGTTTCACCATCCAGAATGCTGTTGATGGCAGCATTGCGGATATGATAGGGCGTAACAAAATCCGGTTCGCCAACACCCAGCGAAATCGCGCCGGGCATGGTCTGGGCCACATCGAAAAATTTACGGATACCGCTCTTGGGCACATTCACAATATCCTGATTCAGATACTTGTCGGGGGAAAAGCTCACGCCATCACCACCAGTCTTCTGTCTTCCTTGCCATCTTCAAAAACCACGCCGTCGCTCTTGTAGCGCTTGAGCACAAAATGGGTGGCGGTGCCGGTGACGGTTTCCAGCGTGCTCAGCTTGGTGCTGACGAAAAAGGCCAGTTCCTTGAGGGTGGGGGCTTCCACCAGCAAAAGCAGGTCATAGGCGCCGCTCATCAGGTAGACGGACTTGACCTCGTCAAAACGATAGATGCGCTCCGCAATGGCATCAAAGCCCTGATCCCGCTGGGGCGTAACCCGCACTTCGATCATGGCTTCCACCCGCTCCCGGGCTACCTTATCCCAGTTGATGACCGGAGAATAGCGCAAAATCACGCCAGTCTTTTCCATTTCGGCGATGCCCGCAGCCACTTCCTCCAGGGTTGCGCCAGTCATCACAGCCAGCTTTTCCAAAGGCAGGCGGCAGTCTTCCTTCAAAATCTGCAACAGTTCCATCTGCAAATTCTGCATATGCTTCACTCCTTTTTCGCTGCTATCTGCGGCAGCAAAGATTCCACAACACAAGTAGTATAGCGTAAAGCGGGGTGGGTTGCAAGTTTTTTGACGGCATCTGATGGCACTGACCGCTTGCGGCAGTCATCTGTCTCTATACAGCAAACAGGCTGGCGCACATGCACCAGCCTGTTAAGTCCCTCTACCCTTTCACCGCCCCAGCCATCACGCCGGAAACGATATACTTCTGGCACAGCAGATACACCAGCACAATCGGCAGGATCGCCAGCACCAGCATGGCCATCATGGCTCCCATATCCACAGAACCGTAGCCGCCTTTCAGGTACTGCACCGCAATGGGGATGGTCTTGTACCGTTTCAGATCCAGCACCAGATAGGGCAACAGATAATCATTCCAGATCCACATAGCCTGCAGGATGCCCACCGACACAAAGCAGGGCTGCAGGATGGGCAGCACCACCGAGAAAAACACCCGCAGCGGTTTTGCGCCGTCGATCATGGCAGATTCCTCCATGGCAATGGGGCAGCTCTTCATATACCCAAAGAACAAAAACACCGAAAGACCTGCCCCGAAGCCCAGATAGACAGGCACGATCCCGATGGGCGTGTTCAGCCGGAGCACATTGGCAATTTTGCTCAGAGTGAACATCACCATCTGAAATGGCACCACCATAGACAGGATGAACAGCCGGTACAAAAGCCGGGTCATGCGATTGCGTACCCGGTTCAGATACCACGCACACATGGAAGTGAACAGCAGGATCGCCAGCACTGACAGTACCGTGATCACCACGCTGTGCACCATAGCCATGGGGAAGTCGGTCCGGGCGATCCCCGTCTGATAGTTGGCAGTACCCGCAAAGGTTTTACCATCCGGCAGCGCAAAGGGCATGCGGCTGATATAGATCTTCTTTTTGAAGCTGTTGATGAGTACCATCGCAAAGGGATACACATATACCAGCGATAAAAGCCCCAGCCCAATGCTGATGAGCCGGTTGAGATGGCTGTTGACCCCCTTGGTCTTTCCCGTGGTCTTGTTCATGCTTCCACCTCCCTTGGCTGGGTCAGGCGCAGCTGCAAAAGCGCGATGGTCACCACGATCAGGCAGAACACCACCGCTTTGGCTTGTCCTGCTCCTTCCCAACCGCTGCGGCCGTAAAAGGTGTTATAGATGTTCAGCGCCAGCAGTTCTGACCGGCCTGACGGCATGCCGTTGGTCAGCGCCAGATTCTGGTCAAACAGCTTGAAACCGTTGGTCAGCGTCAGGAAGGTGCAGATGGTAATGGAGGGCATCAGCATAGGCAGCTTCACGTGCCAGAAGGTCTGCCATGCAGACGCGCCGTCAATGCCCGCCGCTTCGCTCAGTTCCTCCGGGATGGTGGTGAGACCGGAGATATAGATGATCATCATGTAGCCAGCCTGCTGCCACAGCATGATCAGCAACAGCCCCCAGAAACCATACCACTCATTGGTGACAATGGTTACGCCATAGGGGTTCAGCACTCCGTTAAAGATCACCTGCCACAGCCAACCCAGCACAATGCCGCCGATCAGATTGGGCAGGAACAGCACCGTCCGGAACACATCCCGGCCCAGAAGCGGGCGGGTCAGCAGTAGCGCCATGCTCAGCCCGAACACGTTGATCACTGCCGTGGACAGCAGCGCGAACAACGCCGTGTACCACAGCGAATGCAAGAATCCGCCGGACACATCCGAAAAGGCGCGAAGATAATTATCGATCCCTGTAAAGTGCGCATCCGATAAGGTGGTAAAATCGCAAAAGGACAGATACAGCCCCATGCCAAAGGGCACCAGAAAGCCGATGGCAAACGCCAGAAGTGTCGGCAGCACAAAAACCGGCCAGTATTTCCCAATGAAGCGTTCCAAACCGCCATCTCCTTCCGCAGGCATGCCTGCCCGGATAGCATGACCCAAAGGATGGGAAAGCATACAACGGGATACGGGTTCCGCTGGGTCAGGGGCTCTGCCCCTGACAACCCCGGCAGGGAGCAAGGCTCCCTGCACCCACACGCTGCGCCCATTTTCATGGGCGCAGAATACTTTTTATAAGCTTATTGACCTTTTTCGTTGGCTGCCTGGTATTCTTTCGCCCAGCCGTCTACAAACGCTGTGCGGACAGCCTTCCAGTCGCCGGTTCCCTGAGCGTATTCCAATAGTGCCGCGCCCACATTGTTTTTCCATGTTTCTGAGGGGATGGTGGTAAAGCTCCAGCTGACAGGGGTTTTGCCTTCATCCAGATACTGAGTGGCAGCCCGCTGCAAAGGATTATCCGCAGCATATTCCTCGCCGAAGGTACGGAAAGGTGTCACAAATCCCATTTGGTGCGCCAATGCGTTCCGGCCCTCATCGCTGGTGATGCACCACTCCAGAAAAGCGATGGTGGCGCTGATGTCGCCTTCGCTGGCCTTTCGGTTGACACACCAGTAGTTTTCTGAGCCTGTGCACAAGCCCTGATTCTCTTCACCGGGAGCGCCGATATAGATGGGCAGCATACCCAGCTGATCGTCCGTCAAACCTGCTTCGATCAGGCTGTCATAAGCCCATGTACCGTTCTGGTAGAACACCGCCTCACCCAGCGCGAACTCTGCCAGCGCATCCTCGCTGCTTTTGGCACCGATCAGGGTAGGCGCACAAGTGGCATTGTGGATATACAGATCCCACACAGCCCGGTAACCATCCAGATAGGTGCCCTGAATGGCATCGCTCACATTCACATCGCCAGCTTTGTATTCGTAGTAAATGGGCAGGTTTGCCAGGTGAGTCTTGAAACGCCAGTCAGAGCTGGAATCCATGCCTGCGGAGGTGAAAGCGCCCTTTACGCCCAGCTCGTTCCGCCGCTTCTGAATATCCTCCGCCACAGCTTTCAGGGTAGCGAAGCTGCGGATCTCCTCCGGTGCAGAAATCACCGCCCCGGGCAGCGCGCAGTAGGTTTCCAGCAGATCCTTGCGGTAGATAAGTCCATAGGTTTCGATGGCGTAGGCCACTCCCAGCACCTGCCCGCCTTCTTTGAGGGCAAACTCGTCGTTTTTCAGCTTTTCCACCAAGGCTGTGCCGCTCAGGTCCAGGCAATAATCCCGCCAGGTGCGCAAGCCCACCGGGCCATTGACCTGAAACAGCGTAGGCATCTGTGCTTTTTCCATCTCCGAACGCAGCGTGTCCTCATAGGTGTCGGAGGCAGCAGTCATCACCGTTACCGGCACGCCGGTGCGGGCTGTGTACGCTTTGGCAAGCTCTTCCCACTGCATGGCCTGCTCCGGCTTGAAGTTCAGATAGTAGACCTGCCCGCCCTGCGCGGTATCCTGCGGCTTTGTACCGTTCTTTTCTCCCTGCGCAGCTTCGGACACTGACGTTTCCCCCTTTGGCATCTCCGCTGCCGCGAAGATCACCGAAAACGCCAGCAGCAAACTGGCTGCAATCACAATCGCCAATAGCCTTCTCATGTTGGTTCCTCCCCTGTTCTCTTTCCCTTTTGGAGGCAACAAAACAGGCCATCGGGACATGATAGCCCCGACAGCCGTTTGTTTCTCCGGCTACCGCTATTGTGAACGGCAACGGCAGTTTTCAGTTTTGAAATCTCTGCCTACCATGGCAGAAAAGCTATCTTTCGGAAAGGTTTATGCCTTTTCAGCCTGACGGATCAGCTCCAGCACCGGCTCGGTGCCATCCTTAACAGGATAGGCCTTGAGAGTCTCCACCAGTTCTTCCCGCTCATTAAGCAGGCTTTCCAGCGCAGCGGTCAGGGTTTCGGGAGTCATATCCTCCTGCATCAGCACCCGGGCCAAACCCTGACGCTGATAGCTCTTGGCGTTTTCGATCTGGTCGCCGCGGCTGGCTCCCAGCGGATAGGGCACCAACAGCATGGGCTTATGCAAGGCCAGCAGCTCGCTGAGGGTATTGCTGCCTGCGCGGCTCAGCACCAGATCAGCCACAGCCAGCGCATCCGGCATTTCGGCAGAAAGGAACTCCTTCTGGCAATAGCCCTTTTGATCCAGCAGGCTCTCATCCAGATTGCCCTTGCCGCACAGATGGAGCACATCCATCTTGGGCAGCAGATTGGGCAAAGCTTCCCGCAGGCACTTATTGACGCTCTGGGCGCCCAGACTGCCGCCGGTCATCAGCAGCACCGGTTTCTGACCATCAAAGCCAGCCATGGCAAGACCAGCTGCCCGGCTGCCCTGAAACAGTTCCGGACGCAGCGGAGTGCCGGTGTTGACACCTTTCTCCCCCAGCGCCTTGGCGCACTCAGGGAAAGTGGTGGCTACCTTGGTGGCAAACTTGGCGCAGATACGATTGGCAAGGCCCGGGGTAAGATCGCTTTCGTGGCAAACCGCCGGAACCCGGCACAACCACGCGCCGACAACAACCGGCACACTGACAAAGCCGCCCTTGGAGAAACACACATTGGGCTTCAGTTTACGCATCAGCCCGATGGACTGCAGCGCGCCCCAGATGACCCGGAATGGATCAGTAAAGTTTTGCAGACTGAAATAACGGCGCAGTTTGCCGCTTTTCACCGAATGATAGGTAATCCCCGGAATCTGGGCGATCATCTGGTGTTCGATCCCGTTTTCCGTGCCGATGTAATGAATATCATAGCCCATTTCCTTCAAGCGGGGAATCAGGCTCAGGTGGGGCGTGACATGACCGGCGGTACCGCCGCCCGTCAGAACGATTCTCTTGCTCATCCCTTGTACCTCCCATTGGCGGCGGTCTGTGATCCGCCTGCCTTGCAAGGGGTAGTATACCACAGCAGACGGGGTTCTGTACAGGATTCGCATCACCCGATTCTTTTCAGCTCGGTTTGCAGCCTGCCCAGAATCCGTTTTTCAAGCCGGGAAATATAGCTTTGGGAGATGCCCAGCAGGTCCGCCACCTCCTTCTGGGTGCGTTCCTTGTGACCGCCGAGACCGAACCGCAGCATAATGATGCGCTTCTCCCGCTCCCCTAAATGGCTCAAGGCATCCCGGAGGATATCCCGCTCGATCTCCTTATCCAGATTACAGCTGACCGTATCCGGGCGGGTGCCCAGCACATCGCTGAGCAACAATTCGTTGCCGTCCCAGTCGGTTTTCAGCGGTTCATCCAGACTGACCTCCAGCTTGAGCTTGCTGGTTTTCCGCAGGAACATAAGGATCTCATTTTCGATGCAACGGCTGGCGTAGGTAGCCATTTTGATCTTCTTGGTGCAGTCGAAGGTACCCACCGCCTTGATCAGCCCGATGGTGCCGATGGAGATCAGATCCTCCAAAGGAATGGAGGTGTTCTCAAACCGGCGGGCAATGAACACCACCAGCCGCAGATTGTGCTCAATCAGCAATGCCCGGGCGTTTTCATCGTCCAGTTTCAGCCGGGCGGTCAGTTCCCGTTCTTCCTCCGGGCTGAGGGGCGGCGGTAGGGGATCCGGCCCACTGATATAGAAGATCTCCTGAGGAAACAGTCTTGCCAGCAGACGGTGAACTGCCAGCTGGAACCCTTGAGATGATTGCTGCATCAATAATTGCTCCTTTCCTATTCCCGAATAGCCGCAAGGGGAACCAATGCCTGCGTTCCCTGATATTCCCTGCCTGCTACCGCTGCCAACAGGCTCACCTCCCGGCGCATCCCGTCCATATACAGCCAGCAGTGGTCCGGTCGGAACAACGGCAGCAAGCCATTCCCTGCCGCCGTGCGCACATGAAGCAAACGGAAGCCCCTCGGCAAAGCCCGGAGCGCATCGATCATACCCGCATCCGGGTACAGCACGCGGGCTGCTTTCAGGGGGATGACCAGTACCGGCAGGGATGTGATGGGATCCCGGATCAGATTGCCGCTGTCCACCATGGCGGGCAGCATGATCCGCTTCTCCCCCACCTGCAGTTCCACATGCCGCACTTCCTTCAGTACAGCGGGCAGAAGGCGGATCAACAGATAAAAAAAGCCTTCCAAGGCAAGGCTTCCGGTGACTGCCACCCAAGGGGATGTGCCATGGGACAGCAGGCAGTTCACACTGCCGCCCACCAGCAGCGCCGAGCACAGGGTGGTAACAACGCATCGACGCACGGCAGCCCGGCCTTCGGGACGGTAGCAAAGCCATACGCTCAGAGGCAGCCCAGCCAAACCAGCCAAGGGAACATACAGTCCCGCCAGCGCAGCCGCTCCGGCTGGCAACGTGCCCATCATCCAGCGGCGAAACCCCGGTGCGTCCACTCCTGCCAGTTTACCGCCCAACGGCAATGCGCATCCGCACAGCAACAAGTTGCAAAGCAAGTAGATTTCCCCATGCAGCACAGGCTTCATCCTTCCGCGGTTGATGAAACCAGTATAGGCTGGATGGCGGCAAAACAGCGTCGAAAACCGTTGCGAAGGATGGGGAAACCTGACGGAAACAGCCGCTCTTCATATTGTTTCGCTCCCTGCTTTGTGCTATGATGGGCGTATCAACCAACACTTTTTCAGGAAACGGAGCGACATCTGCCATGATCAAGCGTTTCATCCCCACATACGAAAACATCAAGCCGCTGGGCCGCACCCATCTTTTGAACGATACCCTCTGGATGGCCTATTCTGCCTCCGGCGCAGCCTTTACGTTCTTTGGCAAGTCCTGCACCATTACCCTCGCCGGGGACAGCACCTCTTTGAGCGCCGGTGAAAAGGACAACCAGACCCGCATCGCCATCGAAGTAAATGGACAGCGGGTGGTGGACGCGCTGATGGATGCCCCCGAAAAGTCCTTCACCGTATTTGAAGCCAGCGAAGCCCAGCAGGTGACCGTGCAGGTGATCAAGCTGTCGGAAAGCGCCATGTCCACCTGTGCCATCAAATGGATCAGCGTGGACACCGAAGGCCGCATCCAGCCAACGGACCCCAAGCCTCATCGCATCGAGATCGTGGGCGATTCCATCACCTGCGGCTATGGCACTGACGATCTGGACCCGGAGCATCACTTCATCACCGCAACAGAAGACGTGACCAAGTCCTACTCCTACAAAACCCTTCAAGCTCTGAACGCTGACTATGGCATCGTGTCCCTCAGCGGCTACGGCATCATCTCCGGCTACACCGCCACTGCGGAGGAAAAGGTGGATCAGATCCTGCCCAAGTACTATGACAAGCTGGGTTTCTCCTACGGCAACTACCTGGGCATGAAGCCTCAGGAGGTGGAGTGGACTTTTGCCGCCCAGCCGGAGCTGATCATCATCAATCTGGGCACCAACGATGACAGCTACTGCCTTGACCACGCTGACCGCCAGCTGGACTACCAGCAGAATTACACCGCCTTCCTGAAAAAAGTGCGTTCTCACAACCCGGAAGCCAAGATTCTTTGCGTTCTGGGCATGATGGGCGACCGGTTGTATCCCTTTGTGGAGGCGGCGGTGGCAGCCCATACCGAAGAAACCGGTGACAGCAACATCGCCTGTATGGCCTTCCCTGTGCAACTAGCTGAGGATGGCTACGCTGCCGACTGGCACCCTTCCATCGTGACACATGACAAGGCCACCCAGCGTTTGACAGGGTTTGTGAAAGATTTGATGGGGTGGTAAAACCACAAAGAATCCGATAGAAAAACCGGAACCGTTGCAGTGTTTATTCTGCAATGGTTCCGGTACTTTTTATTCAAACATATACACTACATCATCATCGGATGGGGTTATGCCGCCTGCTTTTTCATAGCATTTACAGGCCATTGGGTTGCCCTTGTTGGTAATCAGAAACATCTTTCTGTACCCGTCCTGTTTACGCCAATCATCAATATAGCGAATGAGCGCAGTGCCATAGCCCCGTCCCTGCATCCTTTTTTCTATATCAATGGCATGCAGGTAGAAATCCTTTCTGCCATCGGGACGATGGAGCGTATATCCATAAGCAAACCCGACAGCTTCCCCAGCCACCCCATCCACAGCCAGAAAAGCCTTGGCATCCTCCTTCTCCAGAAAGGATCGGATATCCCTTTCCTGATAGGTCGTATGCTGGTCATCCACGAAGCGGCAGATCAATGCCGCATCTTCCGGCGTAGCCAAACGATATTCCATGCGATCCTTCCTTCTCAGATGATGAAAGCCTCCCCCCGAAGCATCAGGGGAGGCCGAAAAACCTTACAGGTTATAGTACTTATCGAACTCAGCAGGATGGGGAATGGCGGCCATCTGACGGCATTCTTCGCGCTTGGCGGCGATGAAGTTCTTCAGCAAGGCTTCGGGGAACACGCCGCCGGCGGTCAGGTAGTCGTGATCCTTTTCCAGAGCGTCCAGGGCATCCTCCAGACGGGTGGGCAGATGCTTCAGCTTGGCCTTTTCCTCGTCGCTCAGGTGGTACAGGTTCACATCGTAGGGGCCCCAGCCTTCCGCATGGGGATCGATCTGGTTCTTGATGCCGTCCAGACCAGCCATCAGGATGGCGGCATAGCAGAAGTAGGGATTACAAGTGGCATCAGGGTTGCGCAGCTCGAAGCGGCGGCGGTCGGCACTCTTGGCATAGGCGGGAATGCGGATGACAGCGCTACGGTTGGAGGTGGCATAGCCCACGGTGACAGGAGCCTCAAAGCCGGGCACCAGACGCTTGAAGGAGTTGGTGCTGGGATTGGTAAGGGCACACAGGGAGTTGATATGCTTAAGCAAGCCGCCCATGAAATAGTGGGCTTCCTTGCTCAGCTTGGCATAGTCGTCATCGTTGCCGGCGAAGACGGGCTGGCCGTCCTTCATCAGCAGCATATGCACGTGCATGCCGTTGCCAGCCTCGCCGTACACGGGCTTGGGCATGAAAGTGGCGCTCTTGCCGTACTTGAGGGCGGTGTTGTGGATGATGTACTTGATCCACATGGTGGCATCCGCCATCTTGGACATCACGCCCAGCTGGGGCTCGATCTCAAACTGACCGGAGGCCGCCACTTCGGGGTGATGGTAGTTGATCTCGATGCCCGCATCCTTCATGAGCATAACCATTTCGCTGCGGCACTCATAGGTATCGTCAAAGGGCTTGGCAATGTGGTAGTTCTTCTGCTTGGGAACCACGGTGCCCTTGCCTTCGGTGGCGCTGTTCCAGTAGGACTGCTTGGTATCCAACGCAACGCCGATGCTGTTGCCCTGCACATCCCAGCCCACCTCATCAAAGAGATAGAACTCGAACTCGGGCAGGATATACATGGTATCCGCCACGCCCAGATCGCGCATATACTGCTCGGCAGCCAGCACGATGTTGCGGGGATACTGAGGCAGCGGGCGGTTTTCGGGGCTGTCGATGATCATGGCGTTGCCGGTCATGGACAGGGTAGGGATGGCGCAGAAAGGATCCACAACAGCGGTGTCAGGATCGGGAATGAACACCATATCGCTCTTTTCCACCACGGCATAGCCGTAGTTGGAAGCATCAAAGCCGATGCCGGCCTTCATGGTATCCTCAGAAAAGTTTTCGGCGGGGATGGTCACATGACGGTACTGACCGTTGATGTCCACCATCTTGAAGTCAACCATTTTGATGCCCTGCTCCTTGATCAGGTTCAGGATATCCTTAACGCTCTTGGCCATGGGGTATCTCTCCTTTTGTATGAGTTGGACTGATTTTCAGCCAAATGTATAATCAGTATAGCAAGAGAACGCCAGCGCGTCAACGCTTGGATTGTCTGCTTTCTGTATCGGTTCCGGGGACATTTTCCAGCAGCTGAATGGCTTGCAGATATTTAGCCTGGCGGGCAACCGCCCACTCATCCATGGTATCCAATCGTGTAGTATCGCTGTTGTGGCGAAGATCTGCCAGCTTAACCTGCCGTGCCAATGGATTGGAGGCAATCCGGGCTACATAGTCCTCGTACGGCTCGGCATCATCATGGGTCAAAAGCCGGAGGGCTTCCAGCACAGGCTGAGGGAAACCCATCCGATGCAAGTCTTCATGTGTATAGGGGGTGTCCTCCACCACATCATGCAAAAGTGCAAGGACGACCGCGTTTTCACTGTCCATCTGCTCTGCCAGATGAAAGGGATGGAACACATAGGGCAGACCGCTTTTATCCAGTTGATCCCGATGGGCATCAAAGCACAGCTTCAAAGCCTTTTTGGTCAGGGCGGTATACAGCATGGTCGCTTTCCTTTCTGCTCAGGCGATGCCTTCTTCCAAAGCCGCTGCGGACTGGATCTGGTGCATGCGGGCATAGATACCGCCCTGTTCCACCAGCTGCTGGTGGGTGCCGGTTTCAGCCACCTTGCCATCCTCGATGACCAGAATCATATCCGCATTGCGGATGGTGGACAGGCGGTGAGCGATGGCGATAATGGTGCGCTGGCCTGCAATGCCTGCGATAGCTTTCTGGATCTGCCGTTCAGTCTCCACATCCACGGAGGCGGTGGCTTCATCCAGAATGATGATGGGCGATTTGCGCAGAATGGCCCGGGCAATGGCAACACGCTGTTTCTGACCGCCGGAGAGGCGCAAACCGCGCTCGCCTACACGGGTCTCGTAGCCATCGGGCATTTCCAGAATATCCTCGTGGATGTTGGCGGCTTTGGCGGCTTCCATAATGTCCTCCATGGAGGATTCCGGACTGGCATAGCCAATATTCTCCGCAATGGTGCCGTTGAACAGGAAGGTATCCTGCAGTACTGGAGAAATGTTCTGGCGCAGGCTTTCCATGGTCACTTCGCTGATATCCTGCCCATCCACCAGAATGCGGCCTGCGGTGGGCTCGTAGAAGCGGGAGATGAGCTGCGTCAGCGTGGTTTTGCCGACACCCGTGGGGCCGACCAGCGCCAGCATCCTGCCGGGCTGACAATGGAAGGAGACATCCTTCAGGACAGGAATGCCGTTCTCATAGGCGAAATCCACGTTTTCAAAAGTGATGCTGCCTTCCACATCCTTCAGAGGAGCTGCTTCGGGCTTGTCCTGAATCTCAAAGGGCGCATCCAGTACCGCCAGCACACGCTCCGCGCCTGCCATGGACTGCTGCATACTCTCCAGCAGATTGGCAAGGCCGGAAATAGGGGCATAGAACAGGCTCAGGTACAGCACGAACGCCACGATGTCCTCCACGCTCAGGCCGCCATGGAAGGCCAGCAGACCGCCGAAGCCTACCACCAGCACCGTGCCGATGGAGGAAACGAATTCCACTGAGGGATGGAATACCGCGCTGAGTTTCAGGGCATGAAGCATGGCCTTGATGTGCTCAAAGTTCTTGATGTTCACCTGTTCGGTCTCGTAGCTTTCCCGCCCGCAGGCATGGATCTCATGCACACCGGACAGATTATCCTGCAGCTTGCCGTTGAGCTCGCCCATCTTCTTTTGGGAAGCCTTGAAGAAAGGCCGCACCTTCTTGGAGAAGATCACACCGGAGAGCAAAATCAGCGGGATGGGCGCGCAGGTGATCAGCGCCAGTTTCCAGTTGATGGTGAGCAGCACCACCAAAACGCCTACAAAAGTGACGATGTTGGTGATCAGTTCCGGGATGATATGGGCATAGAGCAGCTCAAAATCCCGGGTATCGTTGACAATGCGGCTCATCAGATCGCCGGTCTGCTTATCGTGAAAATAGCCCAGATGAAGGCGTTCCAGCTTATCGTAGGTTTTGGTACGCAGATCGCCCACCAGAAACCAGGCGGCTTTGTGGGCCAGATAGTTGCTGAGGAAACGGAACACAATGCGCAAAAGGTACAGCCCAACCAACAGCAATGCCAGCAGGCCGATACGGCGCAGGGCAGCTTCATCCACGCCCCTCTCCACAATGCCTGTGGCGGCGGACAGGGCACGGGGCGCAGCCAAATTGACCCCAGTGAGGCCAAGCGTGGCAAGAATGGCGATGATATACAGGTTTTTGTACCGGACGGCTTCCCGGCTGAGACGCAATAGCAATCGCATACTGGTGTTTCTCCTTTGCTTGCTGCATTCCTTGGAAATGCATGAATATCATGGTTTCAGTTTACCGAAAAGCCGGTGAGCCGTCAATACAGACGCTGGTCAAAACGCTGGATAACATCAATTATTCTTTGTGTAACAACAATGGCAATCAACAGCAGCAATGGATTTGTTTCATTATCATGCCCGCTGAACCGATTCTACTTGATGATGCGTCGAATATTGGAGTATAATGGAGAAACTACTAACCCGATGAAAGGAGCCGCCATGCAAAAGAAGATCTGCTTTTTGTCGCTGACCCTTTGCGCCCTGCTGCTGTTTTGTCCGGCTGCTCTTGCACAGATCGGGCTGAAAATTTCCATGGAGCAAGTGCCCGTGGAAACCCCTGTGGATTTCACCATCACCGGCGATCCTGCCGCCGCGTACTGCTACACGCTCATCAAAAACGGCAAGGAACTGTTTTCCATCGAGACCGCAAACGCCTTTGGTTCTTATCTGCCAAGAGAAAAGGGCGACTACACCCTGCAAGCCGTACCCTCCGGCGGGAAAGCATCCGAAGGCGCATCTGCCGATTTTACCGTGGTGGACAAATTGACTTTGGCTCATGCCCCTATCCCGGAAACCCTGTCCGTTGGCAGTGCAGCGGAAGCCGCTTTGAAAGCAACTGGCGGCACGCCGCCCTACCGCTTTGCCTATGCCATTGCCCAGAACGGACAAATCATTACAGAACAAGCCACCAACAGCGACCACTGGTACTGGTCGCCTACTCAGGAAGGTAACTACACCCTGCACATGGCGGTAATCGACAGTCAGGGCGCAACCGTGATGCAGCAGCAGCCCCTTACCGTGGAAGCCAGTCAGGGGCTTTCGCTGGTGCCCAGCGGCGGCACCCTCTGCGCTCACGGCGGGCAGGAAAGCTGGATGGTCTGCGCCACAGAGCCGTGGACAGCAGAAACCACAGCAGACTTCATCCGCATTGACACACCCACCGGCGATCCGGGCGATATGCTGGTGGTGACCGCCCTGTCCGGTACCAGGGAATACCGGCGGGGAACCATCCTGCTGACCAGCGGCAGCCAACAGCTGGAGTGGCCTGTGTCACAGTCTGCAGATCACGGGATTGATGAGGAAGTGTTCCTCTTTGCTGAAGAAGCGCCGCTGCATATCGACCATCAGCAACACGCCGTCTGGCCTGAGGCTACCGGCAGCCGCACCTTTTCGGTTGGCGGCGGAGAAGACTGGGTGATCAGCATCGAGGGGGACTTTATCGAAGCCAGCGGCAACGGTGATTCTCTGACGGTCACCGTTACGGATTCCGACAGCGCGGCGGTGCGCAGCGGACTGATCACCCTCATCAGCCCGGCAGGTTGCGGCTATCTGCACATTTATCAATCACCCGGACAAGCCGCCATAGCGCAGGCTGCCACCGGCATCCGCTGGCCGGATGTGACCATTCACAGCCAGTTCAGCGGCCTGTGGAAGAATGCCAAATACGGTGTCAGTACCTTGGAACATTCCGGCTGCGCCATTTTCGCCCTGTCCCATGCCATGGACTGGCTGGACATGGAACGCCCGGAGACCCTTCCGCAAGCTTTGGCCGACAAATACGCCTTCTGCCTCCGGGACGGCGGCACAATCAACAGCACACTGGTAGGCAACGCTGGCGATGATCTGGGCTTCAAGACCCGTTTTGATCTGTATACCGAGCGGGGCACCATCCGGGACCGGCTGGAAAAAGGCGCGGTCTTCTCCTTCGCGGTGGTCAATGGTCACATCGCGCTGGTGGTGGATGTGAGCGAGGATGGCTCCATGATGCGCATCATCGACTCAGCGCCCTCCGCCACATGGGAACGCATCCAGAACGCGCAGCTGTATCAGCTACAAACGGATGGTTCCTTCTCCCCCATCGCGTCGCTGAATGAGCTGGAAGGCATCCGGTATTATCCGGAGAATGACGCTTTCGGCGGTACCAGCTACTGGCTGGAGAGCAGCTACGTAGCCAAGCGCGGCGTGCGGCTGATCCAGTTGCGGGAGGACAAGTAACGGAGGGAACTGCCTTGATCCATGATCTGAAAAACACAATCAGAAAACTGCTGATTCTGGTGACAATCGGTATCTTTCTTACAGCCGCCTATATCATCATCACGCAGGGGCATCCTGTCAAGCGCTATGCATCTGTGGATGAGATCGGCTGTCTGTATGTCAACGAGCTGGAGCTCTTTACGGATGCCTGCGAAACCTTTGCCCATAACGATGACTTTTGGGCGCATATAGCACAGGAAAACCCGCAACCGATCTTTCAGAAACTTTCCCGCGAATATGAAGAGTTCTTTTCCCCCAGCGAATGGGCAACCCTGCAAGCATTCTTTGAGAAAACCGGACCGCATGCCGTCTGTCTGATCCCTTACGGAGACCCGGAAACCATGGGTGTGGGTGCAATCGTCGGCGTGGGGTATCTCCTGGACTTGAGCCGTGAAGAAAAAGAAGCCGATCAACCTTCCACCTATTCGCTCTACTATGTTTCATCCTATGGCAACCTGAGGGAGTTCCCCGAGGGACAGGAAAAAGCATTATCGCAACTGATGCTGTATTTCCAGCACGGCGTACCCAAGAAAATCGGTGATTGGTGGTATGAAGTGGCTTGGTAATGCCAAAACCGCATCAGAAAAAGCCAACCTGTATAAGGTTGGCTCAGGTCGTCAAAAAACACGCCTGCGGCGGCTTTTTTGACGAGTTTTGCACCGTTTGCCTAGGAGCCTACGGCTCCCCGGGCGGCAAACGGCGATAGGAATCCCTTGCTGCGCAAGAGTTCCGAAACCACCGCGCATGTCGCTGGTTTCGGATTGAAAGTAGGAGGGCTGCGGCCCTCCTACACCTCCTGGGTTATTTGACAGTCTGAGCCAACCCGTATAAGGTTGGCTTTTCTTAGCCCACAAGGATTTGATATGCACTATGAATATTGCTCCACGTGAGCCCCACAGACGGATCTGTCTGTACTTGATGCGCTGAGATTTGTTCATGATGCAACTCCAGATCATCCAGAACAACCCAGGACTGAACATTCTCATGCCGGCTCAGCCACGCGAGGATTTCCTCCGCTTTGACCAGACTGAATTGCTTGTTTTTTCGGATTTCTTCGGTAGTCAGATCCGGAGTGACACCAGCGATGGAGAAACCCGCTTCTGTAAAGTGCTGCATCAATATTTCGGCTTCCTTACGCAAAAGACGAAGCTGTGCGTCCAACCACATGCGCCAGCCGGAATGGAGGATGACTTGCGCATGGGTATCGTGCACCAAATGTGACAACAGCTGCACCTTTTCCCGATCAATCAGGATTCCCTGCGCTATTTCCGGTTGGTGATCTGCATTCCATACGGTTGAATTCAGCACGCCATCAATATCCAGAAAGAGCGCCCGCATCATTCCCCGTCCCCTTCCTGCGCATCGGGTGATTCTGCGTTCCGGCTTTTCTTCCGCACCACCCCGATGGCCTCATTCTCCGCAAAGCCCATGGATATGCTGCCGCTTCCGTGCTTCATGCGGATCCGATCCATGGCGGCTTCCAGCCGTTCCTGCTTTTCCCGGTCCATGGCGGGCTTCTCTCCCATGCCAGCCATCGCAAACAAATTCAGCTGCTCTGTAGCCTGATCGGCAGGCACCAGATGGGTCACCCCGGCGGTGAGGGCGCGGATGGGCGCTTTGTCACCGATGCGCCAGTGGGTGCGCACAATATCCATACAGGTTTGCAGGATCTCCTTGTGCAGGCAGGTATAATGATCCAGCGTTACCTGCCGGGAGATGGTTTTCAGCTCCGGGGTTTTGATATGCACCTGCACCACCGAGCCCTTCAGCCCGTGATGGCGAAGCTGCATGGCAATCTCATCCGTGAGTACAGAAAGGCCGCACCAGATTTCATCTTCGGTTACCAGATTGCGCCGGAAGGTCATGCCCCGGGATACAGACTTGATCTCTTCCTTCTCGCCCCACAGGCGTACGGGATCGGTATCCAGCCCATTGGCATAGTCCCACAGCTGCTGCCCGCCCTTGCCCAGCAACTGGCCCAGCCAGTTACGATCCCGCCGCGCCAGATCCCCGATGGTAAGGATGCTGTGCTTATGCAACTCTCCCACCGTGGCTTTGCCCGCGAACAGCAAATCGCCAATGGGCAGCTTCCACAACAATTCCTGATAGTTTTCCCGGGTGATGTGGGTGGTGGCATCCGGCTTTTTGTAATCGGAGCCCATCTTGGCAAATACTTTGCAGTGGGATATGCCCACCGAAATGGTCACGCCGATTTCCTCCCGCACCCGCTTGCGGAGGGTATCCGCCAGTTCCACGGCGGTCATGCCGTAGTATTCCGGCGCGCCGGTCATATCCAGATAGGATTCATCGATGGAAGCCGGCTCCAGATAGTCGGTGTATTCGTGATAGATCTCATTGACCTGCTTGGAAATCTGCGCATACAGATGATGCCTTGGCGGCACAAACACAATGCCGGGGCACTTGCGCTGGGCTTGCCAGACCGTATCGGTGGTCTTGACCCCGGCTCGTTTGGCCAGTTCGTTCTTCGCCACCACTACACCGGTGCGGTACTTGGGATCCCCGGCCACCGCCATGGGAACATCCTTCAGCTCCGGCCTTTCCAGACACTCGCAGGAGGCATAAAAATTGTTGCAGTCACAATGAAAGATCAGCCGTTGCTTCAATGGAATCCCCCCTTTTTTCCGGCGCAGTTCATGAGAATGTTTGTTCTTCTTCATTATATGAAAATGCGCTTCTTTTGGCAAGGGATCTGGGACATCAGCGTTTTTTTCAACCTTTCCATGCCAATCAGCACCGTTTGACAAAGCCGCCCCGGGTGCTATAATAGGATCAGGTAGTATACAATCCAGATTCGGCTGTGTTTCGCAGCCGGTCCATTTTGATATGTCAGAAGGGAAAACGATGGATCTGTTTCAAAGACTGCTTGGGGTTAAGGATCACGAAGGCAAACGGATCGAAACGCCCGAATTGAAGCAGCTGTACAAAAAGACATTAGCGATCGCGTGGCCCTCCACAGTGGAAGGCGCGCTGATGAGCATTATCGGCTCGGTGGATACCATGATGGTGGGCACCCTGGGCGCGGCCTCCATTGCGGCAGTGGGTCTGACAGGCCAGCCCCGCATGATCATGCTGCTGTTTGCGCAGGCCCTGTGCGTAGGCACCACAGCCCTGTGCGCCCGCCGCAAGGGCGCGCACGACCACGCAGGAGCCAACACCTGTCTGAACCAGTCGCTGGCGATCATCACAGTGATCGGCATCCTGATGACCCTGATCGGCTATTTCGGAGCGGTTCCCCTGATGAAGCTGGGTGGCGCCAACGAGGATACGCTGGCGCTGAGCGTCACCTATTTCCGAATCATCTCACTGGCTTTCCTGCCCAACTGCTGGCAGCTTTGCATCTGCGCTGCCATGCGCGCCATCGGCAAAACCCGTGTCACTATGGCAACCAACATCACCGCCAACCTGATCAACGTGGTGCTGAACTACATCCTGATCAACGGCAAGCTGGGCTTCCCGGCGCTGGGCGTGAAAGGCGCTGCCATCGCCACCGCCTGCGGTACCATCGCCGCCAGCCTGATCTGCATTGTGGTGGTGCTGCGCAACGGCGGCTATTACCACATCGCCAAGCCCAAGTTCGATAAAGTCACCCTCAGCGGCCTGACCAAAGTAGGCGCCAGCTCCATGGTGGAAGCGGTTTGCCTGCGCATCGGCTTTCTGATGCTGGCCCGGCTGATCGCAGGCATCGGCACCAATGCCTTTGCCGCGTACCAGATCGTATCGCAGGTCACTTCCCTGTCCTTTACGCTGGGCGATGGCGTCAGCACTGCCGGCACCTCGCTGGTAGGCCAGAGTCTGGGCGCAAAACGCAAGGATCTGGCTATGGCCCATGCCGGCGTAGCCTACCGGATGGGCATTATCGTATCCATCTTCCTGATGACGGTTATTTCCCTCACCAGCCGCCAGATCGCCCTGTTGTTTACGCAGGATGAAGCCATCATCCGGGGCGTGACGGTATCGCTGTATGTGGTCATCCTGTCCATGATGCCCCAGAACGGGCGCGTGGTGCTCTCCGGTGTGCTGCGCGGCGCAGGCGATGTGAAATTCGTTGCATACTGCGCGCTGCTGAGCGTTGCCATTCTGCGGCCTGTACTCACTTGGGTATTCTGTTATCCGGTGGCAAACGCGCTGCCCCAGTATCCCAATCTGGCAGTTATGGCCCCATGGATCGCCTTCCTGATCGATTCCATCGTCCGCGACCGGTTACTGAATGCGCGGGTAAAAAAGCGGGAATGGCTGGAGATCAAACTGAGTTAACCAAAAAGAAACCGGATGTGGCAGAATATCTGTCATACCCGGTTTTTTACGTATCCGATATAGCTTTGCCTGCTGCCTATCTGCGCAGGAATTTCAGCGCAGGACGCATTTTCTTGTCATACAGCACCACCATGGCAATCAGCGCCCGGTCGTACATCAACAAGCAGAAATCCATCATGGCAAGCAGAAAGATGCACATCCACAGCCAGCCCTTGCCGAATTCCGCCGCAAGGCTCTGAGCTGGAAAGATCAACGAAAGCAGCAAATACATCAAGCCCGTTGAAGCGGTGAACAGCAGCAATTTGACAGCTGTTCGCCAGCCTTTGCGGGGAATTTTGCGCTCGATATCCCATTTCAGAATGGGGTAGTAGCCGATGAACAGGTAAAAGAACGCCGCTTCTTTATCTACACCGATCATCAGCACACACAGGCTGGTAGCCAGCCACGTAAGCCAAGCGGCTTTTCTGCCGTATTCCACCAGCACCGGCAGTAGCAGAATCCCTGCCAGCAGGGGAGCCACATACAGCATCACAGGAATCAGCCCTCCCATGAGCATCAGCACCACGGACAGGGCGCACATCATGCCGCAAAAGGCCACCCGCATGGTCTGAAGCCGGGCTGTGGTTCGTTTGGTCATTTATTAGCCTCCTAAGTTATCTTCCCGGTAGCGCAACATCATGGTTTTGAACAGCTCCGCGGTGGTTGGTGGTGTGTGGGTGATGGCGTTTGCCCCTGCCTCAATGGTGCGCAGGATGAACTCCGGCTTATTGCCCCCGGTGGCAATAATGGGCACCCCCGGGTACTCCTGCCGGATCTTCCGCACCACTTCCGGGGTACGCTGGGCAGCCGCTACATTCAGGATGGCAGCCCCTGCGGCAAGCCGTGCGCCTATGTTGGTATTCTCATCCACCACGGTGATCACCACCGGGATATCCACCGCTCTGGACACCATCAACAGGTTATCATCAGTAACAGGGGCATTAAGCACAACCCCCATCGCTCCCTGACTTTCGGCATCCTTGGCAAGCGATACGGTACGCAGTCCACGGGTAGTACCTCCCCCTACGCCGCAAAACACGGGGACATAGGATGCTTTGATGATGGCATCGCTAATGCTCTGCTGGGGTGTGAAGGGATAGACAGCGAATACTGCGTCCGCATCGCAGTTCTTGATGATTGCCAAATCGGTGGTAAAGACAAGGCTCTTAATCCTTCGACCATAGATGACAATGCCGCTGGCTTGACGGATCTCCTGCGGCATTTCCAGAATGTTGTGGCGCAATTTACTCTCTACCTGCGGTATGAATTTTCGTTCATTATTCATCAGCTCGCCTCCTTCTTTTACAATCCATTCCATTGCCATCATAATACCAAGTCCTCAACCAAAGTTCAACCCATCCTCAAGGCTTGCTGAGCTTTGGCAGAATGTGATAAAATGCAACCACCACACCACCAAAGGGGATGACCATCCGATGGAGAAAAAGAATGTACTGCTGCTGGGCGATTCCCGGCGTATGGGCTACGAGCCCTTTGTCCGCGAACTTTTGAAGGAAGAAGCAACGGTTTCCGGACCTGCTGAAAACGGACGCTGGGCGGGTTATACCCTCAACTCCCTGCGCTTCTGGTTGAATGATTTCCCCACGCCGGATGTTGTCCACTGGAACTGCGGCCTGTGGGATCTGGGGGATGACTACCACATCGGCAGACCCTTTTCCCTGCCGGAGGAATACGAAAGCGCTGTGGAGCGCACGGTGATTGTGCTGCGCAAATTGTTCCCCGGGGTAAAGATTATCTTTGCCACCACCATGCCCACCACCGACCCGGATACCGCCGGGATTCAGGCATACAACGATATCATCCGCAAAGTAGCGCAGAAGCACGATATCCCGGTGGACGACCTCTTTGCCACCATGCACGACAAGATGATCACCTACGACCGGGGCGACCATCTGCACCTGAATGACGAGGGCAACGCTATCGTGGCCGCGCAGGTGGCTGAAGCCATCCGCCGGTACGGATTTTGATTTTCCAAGCGACAGAACAGCCGGTTCCGGATTTTTCGTCCAGAACCGGCTGTTTGCTATGTTGCTGGCGCAGTTACCAAAGGGTGAACACAAATCCCGCCAAGGGCGAGAGCACGATCATGATCACCGAGAAGGTGAAGGATTCCACTGAGGTGAGCGTAGCCCGCTGCTCCGAGGGAAACTGATCCTGCAAAATGGCATTGGTACGCACCTGCAGTGCGTCATCGCCAAGGGCTGACAGGAAACCGCCCAACGCCATCACCCAGTACAGCGGTGCGTGTTCTGCCAGAAAGCCAACTGCCACCAACGCCGCTGAGCCTGCGAAGATCCAGCGGTAGCTCAATTTGGGCACCCACAGGATCAACCGGGAACCCACGATGCCGCCCAGCTGAATGAACAAAAGCGCAAGCCCCAGTGCCCAGGCAGGAATGCCCCGCTCCGGCAATTTGGCTTGCAGGAAGAATACCAGCAGCGTATCCACAGCGCCTACAAAGGAATTGCAGAACATGAGTCCCAGCACCGAGCGAACCCCTTTGATAAAACCAAAACTCTCCCGGAAACAGGCGATCAATCTTTTCCCAATGGGCTGTGTGCTGTCCTCTTCCACAACGCAGACTTCCCGCAGAGAGGACAGGATCAGCAGCTGGATGGTTCCGGTGATCAGGCTGACCCCATAAGCCAGCTGATGCCCAATGGTCAGAGCGAAACCGGCGCAAAGGGTGGACAGGCCATCACAACTGCGCCAGATGACCATCTGGTTGGATTCATACCGCTCAAACCGGTTTTCCTGCCCCGCCAGTTTCAGGGAATCGTAGGCCAGCGCATCGCCGGAGCCGGAGGAAAAATTGTAGCTCAGCGCACGAAAGGCAATGGACAGGCACACCATCCACAGGTTGCAGGACAGGATCATCACCACATCGGATACCATCGCCATCAAGGTGGAGACCATCAGCATTTTCTTTTTACCGAACACATCCGCCAGAACCCCGGAAGGGATTTCAAACAGCAGGCTGACAATGTGAAAGACCGTTTCCGCAATGCCGATCTGCACAAGGCTGTAGCCCCGCGCAGCCAGTATGGCAACCCATGCGCCCGTCAGGGACAGATTGCCGAGGATGGAAGAAGTATATAATTTAGACAGTTGTTTTTTGATCTGAAACATAAAAAAACTCCTTAACTGATGATGAAAATCTTCGTTAAGGAGACAGTGCTTTTTCCTTTGGATTGTATGGCGCAAAAGCGCTCACGAAAAGGTCAGTTTTGCGCACGCAGATGACCGTTCGCCTTCCAAAAGGGTACACTATCCCCGTCAAAGGCGAAAATAGAACCTTTCTGGAGCGGTACGGTGATCATCTTCCACAGCACTTGACTGACCTCCTTTCCTTGCAATGCTTCGTTTTCCGAATTAACTATACGCCCATTCAGCGGTTGTGTCAAGCATTCCGGGCGAATATGGGAGCTTTCTCCCATTCAAAAGAATTTTCCTCACCCGATTGTATTTCTCCCCCAAATCCCTTATAATGGCTGCAACATCCTGCGAAAAATCGCGAATATACGGAGGAATTTCCCATGAAACAATGGATTCGTGCCAAGCATCAACCCATGCTGCCTCTGGGCAAAAACGGCCTGCGTGCCACTGCCAGCCCGGAGCATATCCTCATTTCCAAAAATGCCGCCAAGGAAGGTATGGTGCTGCTCAAAAACGAGCGCCGCGCCCTGCCGTTGGCAGCCGGTACCCGCATCGCCCTGTTCGGCAAGGGCACCATTGACTACGTAAAGGGCGGCGGCGGCAGCGGCGATGTGACCGTGCCCTACGTACGCAATCTGTATGAAGGATTCTGCCAGGTGGCGGATCCCCAGACCATCTTCCCGGATACCATTGCCTTCTACCAGAAGCACGTGGAAGCGGAATACGCTGCCGGGCGCGTGCCGGGCATGATCTCCGAGCCTGCGCTGCCGGAAGACATGCTGAAAAAAGCCGCCGCTTTCGCGGACACCGCCATCATCTCCTACAGTCGCTTCTCCGGCGAAAACTGGGACCGTCTGGCGGATTTTGACCCCATCGACACCCACAAGGGCGCGGATACCCGCCCCATCACCCTGTCCCGGGAGATCTTTGAAAAAGGCGATTTCTATTTCTCCGATGCGGAGCGCGCGCTGCTGAAGCAGGTAGGCGCTGCCTTTGACCGGGTCATCGTGGTGCTGAACACCGGCGGCATGGTGGAAACGGCCTGTCTGGCTGACGACTCCGCCATTGACGCGGTATTACTGGCATGGCAGGGCGGCATGGAAGGCGGTCTGGCAGCTGCTGAGTTGTTGATGGGTCAGGGCAATCCCTCCGGCAAGCTGACGGATACCCTTGCCCGGGAATTGACCGACTATCCCTTTGCGGAGCGTTTCTTTGATTCCGACGAATACGTGGACTATACCGAAGATATCTATGTGGGCTACCGCTACTTTGAAACCATCCCCGGCGCGGCGGACAAGGTGGTCTACCCCTTCGGCTATGGCCTCTCCTATACCGATTTTTCCCTGACCCAGCCCACCGTGACCCTGACGGAAAACGAAGTGACCGCTACCGTTCGGGTGTGCAACGTGGGCAATGTAGCAGGCCGGGAAGTGGTGCAGGTGTACTACGCCGCTCCTCAGGGCAAGCTGGGCAAGCCTGCCAAGCAGCTGGCGGGCTACCGCAAGACCCGTCTGCTGGCCCCCGGCGAGGAAGAGTTGGTGATCATCCGCTTCCCCATTTCGGAAATGGCCTCCTACGATGATCTGGGCAAAGTGCAGAAGTCCGCATGGCTGCTGGAAGCGGGTGAGTACCGTTTCCACATCGGCACCAGCGTGCGGGATACCCAGTTGGCTGATACCGTGCTGACGCTGCCGGATACCCGCATCGTATACCAGCTCACCAGCCGCATGGCCCCCACTGCCCTCAAGGAGCGCATGCTGGCGGACGGCACTTTGGAACCCCTGCCCACCAGCGAGGGAAACAACCGTTACGAAAACGCGCTGGAGCCGCTGGATCTGAGCGATCCTCACTCCATGCCGCCGCTTCGTGGCGAAGACTATTACCGTTTCGGACAGCGGGCACCTCAGCTGAGCGAAGTAGCTGAAGGCAAGCTGACGCTGGATGAATTTGTGGCTCAAATGTCCGACGAGGATCTGGCGTGGCTGCTGGGCGGTCAGCGCAACACCGGCGTTGCCAACACCTTCGGCATCGGCAACAACGACAAGTTCGGCATTCCCAACATCATGACAGCCGACGGCCCTGCCGGCCTGCGCATCCAGCCCGAAGTGGGCGTAACCACCACCGCTTTCCCCTGCGCCACCCTGCTGGCCTGTACCTGGGATCCCGCTGTGGTGGAGCAGATCGGCGTTACCGGCGCTATCGAAGTGAAGGAAAACAACATCGGCGTATGGCTGACCCCCGGTGTGTGCATCCACCGCAATCCCATTTGCGGTCGCAATTTCGAGTACTTCTCCGAGGATCCGCTGCTCACCGGCAAACAGGCCGCCGCCCTGATCCGGGGCATCCAGAGCCAGCGGGTCGCCGCCACACCCAAGCATTTTGCCCTCAACAACAAGGAGAGCAATCGCCGCGAATGCGACTCCCGCGCTTCTGAGCGCGCCATCCGTGAGATCTACCTGCGTCAGTTCCAGATCCTTGTGGAGGAATCCCAGCCCTGGAGCATCATGTCCTCCTACAACGTGATCAACGGACACCGGGCATCGGAAAACCACGATCTGCTTACCGGCATTCTCAGGGAAGAGTGGGGCTTTGACGGCATGGTGACCACCGACTGGTGGACGCTGGGCGAACACTACAAAGAGGCCATGGCTGGCAACGACCTGAAGATGGCGACCGGTCACCCCTCCCGCCTGCTCAAGGCCAAGGAGCTGGGCGTGCTTACCCGGGAAGGCATGGAAGCCGCCGCCAAGAACATTCTGAGGCTGATTCTCCGGGTGGACTAAAATGGAGCAAACTTTCTTTTGCCAATGGTTTGAAGGTTTTGAAAAAGGATTGGAGGAAATCGATCCTGACAGCAGAAGCTGCCTGTTGAAACACTGTGCAAAGCATTGTGCGGATACCGGCGTTTTGCAATCCTATTTGAAACTGCATCAAACAGTAAACGGGGAACAGGATGCGTTTTACACAAGGTTGCATGAACTTGGCAACGTTCGTGGCGAGGTTGCTGTATCGGGCAAAGAGTATTTCGTTTGTTTCCCGGAATGCGCCTGCGACCTCCATACCGCATTTGGAGTGGATACGCCTCATCTGTGTGAGTGTTCAAGACAAAGCATTCTCTATGTAGGAAAGAAGGTATGGGGTGACCGTCCGTTCCGGGTAGAAGAAGTAGAAACTGTTCTATCCGGTGGAAAGGAATGCAGATTCAAAGTAATCTTTGAGTAGTTCCTTTTTATCCCCCGAAAGTTCCCAAAGTATCATGAAAGCAACCGATACAACAAGCCCCAACCGGCATTTCCGTACCGGTTGGGGCTTGCTTTGTTATGCATGACAACCCTTACTGATAATCCACCACGCCAACCCAGCTGAGCAAAAATTCCCGCTCACTGGCATTGCCCTTGACGGACTGGCTGGCAGCTACGATGGGCATCCACTTCTGCACATACTGGCGGGCGGTATCGCTCTTTTTGCAGAACAGTTCCAGATACTTCTGCGCGCCCTCAATATCGCCACTGAGCCAGAACAGCAGGTAGGTGCGGGCAGCGTCCGCTGAGGCGTTGCCCTGCGTAGCGTGAGACCAGTCAAGAATATAGGGGGTGCCGTCCCCTGCGATAATCACGTTGGAGGGATTGAAGTCGCCGTGGCAGACCTTATTGTGCTTGGGCATGCTCTCCAGACGGGTGTGCAGATCATACCGGGTGGTGGCATCCAGTTGGGTCTGGCTGATCTTGCGGTTCATCTTGTCCTTGAGCTTGGTGAGCATGGGGCAGGTTTTTTTGTGCATTTCCAACTGCAAGTCCACAAACTGCTCCATGTACTTATCCGTGTCCTCGGGATTTTCCTGCATCAGCTGGGCAAGGGTCTTGCCCTCAATGAATTCGGTGACGATAGCCCACTTGCCATCCACGGTGGTTACTTCCAGAATGCGGGGAATATGCAGACCGGTTTCCTCGATGCGGGCCTGATTCAGGGCTTCGTTCAGGATATCCGCTTTGGAATAGTCCTCATTGAATACCTTGATGCAACGGTCGCCGTCACGGTAGACCGTCTTTTTGTTGCGCAGAGCGATCACTTGATCCAGCTTCATGTTCCTTGCTCCTTTCATCAGGCCTTGGCAGCAGGCATGGGCTGCTCCACAAAATGCTTGCCGTGGTAGGCGTTCAGGTACATATCCCGGATCTCGCTCATCAGCGGGTAGCGGGGGTTGGCGCCGGTGCACTGGTCATCGAAGGCCTGCTCCACCATCTCGTCAAGGCTTTCCATGAATACAGATTCCTCGATGCCATAGTCCTTGATGGTCTCCTTGATGCCAACCTTGGCTTTGAGCTCGTTGATGGCAGCGATCAGGTTCTCCAGCTTCTCCTCATCGCTGTTGCCGCCAAGGCCCAGATAATCAGCGATCTCAGCGTAGCGGGCCAAGGTATGGGGATGATCATACTGGGAGAAGGTACCCATCTTGGCAGGGGCTTCGCTGGCGTTGAAGCGCAGCACTTCCTCGATCATCAGGGCATTGGCGACGCCATGGGGCAGGTGATGGAACGCGCCCAGCTTGTGAGCCATGGAGTGGCACACGCCCAGGAAGGCATTGGCGAAGGCCATACCCGCCATGGTGGCAGCATTGGCCATCTTTTCACGGGCTTCCACATCGTTCTGCCCGTCGTTGTAAGCGCGGGGCAGGTACTGGAAGATGGTCTTGAGAGCCTTCAGGGCCAGACCATCGGTGTAGTCGGTGGCCAGCATGGCAGCGTAGGCTTCCAGCGCATGGGTGACGGCATCGATACCGGAGGCAGCGGTGAGGCCCTTGGGGGCGGACATATGATAGTCGGTGTCCACAATGGCCATGTTGGGCAGCAGCTCATAGTCAGCCAGCGGATACTTCACGCCGGTCTGCTCGTCGGTGATGACAGCGAAGGGGGTCACCTCGGAACCGGTACCGGCAGAGGTGGGAATGGCTACGAAGTAAGCCTTCTCGCCCATCTTGGGGAAGGTGTACACACGCTTGCGGATATCGATGAAGCGCATGGCCATATCCATGAAGTCGGCTTCGGGATGCTCATACAGCACCCACATGATCTTGGCAGCGTCCATGGCAGAACCGCCGCCCAGCGCGATGATGGTATCGGGCTTGAAGGCCGCCATCTGGGCAGCGCCTTCCTTGGCGTTGGCAAGGGTGGGATCGGGCTGCACGTTGAAGAAAGAGGTGTGCACGATGCCCATTTCGTCCAGCTTATCGGTGATGGGCTTGGTGAAGCCATTCTCGTAGAGGAAGGTATCGGTGACGATGAAGGCCCGCTTCTTGCCCATAACAGTTTTGAGTTCATCCAGCGCAACGGGCAGGCAGCCCTTCTTGATGTATACCTTCTCAGGCACGCGGAACCACAGCATGTTTTCCCTTCTTTCTGCAACGGTCTTGATGTTGAGCAGGTGCTTTACACCCACGTTTTCGCTCACGGAGTTACCACCCCAGCTGCCGCAGCCCAGCGTCAGAGACGGAGCCAGCTTGAAGTTGTACAGATCGCCGATGCCGCCGTGGGAAGAAGGGGTGTTGACCAGAATGCGGCAGGTCTTCATGCGGGCAGCGAAGGTGGCCAGCTTTTCCTGCTGGGTGCCTTCGTTGAGATAGATGGAGGAGGTGTGACCGTAGCCGCCATCTGCCACCAGCTGCTCGGCCTTGGCGAGGGCATCCTCGAAGGAAGTGGCTTTGTACATGGCCAGCACGGGAGACAGCTTCTCATGAGCGAATTCCTCGGACAGTTCCACGCTCTCCACTTCGCCGATGAGGATCTTGGTGCCAGCGGGCACGGTGATGCCAGCCAGTTCCGCAATGCGGGCAGCCTTCTGGCCGACGATGCGGGCGTTCAGGCCGCCGTTGATGATGATGGTCTTGCGGACCTTCTCGGTTTCGGCGGGATTGAGGAAGTAGCAGCCACGGGCAGCGAACTCGGCCTTGACGGCATCGTACACGCTTTCCATGACGATGACAGACTGCTCGGAAGCGCAGATCATGCCGTTATCGAAGGTCTTGGAGTGGATGATGGAGCTGACCGCCAGCAGGATATCGGCGGTATCGTCGATGATGGCGGGGGTGTTGCCAGCGCCAACGCCCAGCGCGGGCTTTCCGCTGGAATAAGCAGCCTTCACCATGCCGGGGCCGCCGGTGGCAAGGATGATGTCCGCTTCCTTCATGACAGTGTTGGTCATATCAAGGCTGGGCACATCGATCCAGTCGATGATGCCTTCCGGAGCGCCGGCAGCCACAGCGGCTTCCAGCACCAGCTTGGCAGCGGCGATGGTGCAGCCCTTGGCGCGGGGATGGGGCGAAATGATGATGGCGTTGCGGGTCTTAAGGGCCAGCAGGCACTTGAAAATCGCTGTGGAGGTAGGGTTGGTGGTGGGGATAACAGCGGCGATCACACCGATGGGTTCGGCGATCTTCTGGGTGCCGAAAGCCTTATCTTCTTCGATCACACCGCAGGTCTTGGTGTCCTTGTAGGCGTTGTAGATATATTCGGCGGCGTAGTTGTTCTTGATCACCTTATCTTCCACTACGCCCATGCCGGTTTCTTCCACAGCCATTTTCGCCAGCGGGATGCGGGCCTTGTTGGCAGCGATGGCAGCAGCCTTGAAAATCTTGTCTACCTGCTCCTGAGAGTAGGTGGCGAAGAGCTGCTGCGCTTTACGCGTTGCACTGATGGCTTCCATCAGATTATCCACATGGTCGATGATGGTGCGGTTTCCGTCTTTCATCACGAATCCTCCTGTCGTGGCGCCCTGCGGGTTGCAGGTGCAATAACTAACCTTTGTTCGTTAACAAATTAACATAGATGTATCCAGAAGAAAATAATCAAAATGGTTATGAATATTATCATCATTGATAAGATACTAAGTGCTACTAACCCTGAAAAACTCACCTACTCTGGTGAAACAACAGAAAAAGTACTTGCGCTTTCCAAGCTAAATAGGTAAAATGGTACGGTACGCTGAAGGAGAACCCTTCCTCCACGCCGCGTTCCACAGAGAGTATGCCCAAGGCTGCAAGGCATATGTCCGGCGAAAGAAGCTCCCCATCTCCCGAGTACGCGGATGAAAGTCCGCCGGGCGCTCCCGATACAGAGCATACGAGGGCGCAGCATCTGCGCTGAAGCAAGGTGGTACCGCGAAGCTCCCGCTTCGCCCCTGCACAAAAGGGGCGGGGCGTTTTGTTTTAGAAAACAAACCCTCAGACCCTGATAAAAACCCCAGAAAAGGAGAAATGACCCCCATGAAACTCAAAAATCTGGTCTCCAAGCGTTATAAGGAAACCCCCGCCGATTGCCAGATCGCCTCTCAGGCGCTGATGATGCGCGGCGGCTACATCAAGCCCGTGGGCAACGGTATCTTCACCCTGTTCCCGGTCACCAAGCGCATCACCGCCAAGATCGAGAAGATCATCCGCGAGGAAATGAACCGCATCGACGGTCAGGAGCTGCTCTTCCCCGTCACCATGCCCGCTACCCTGTGGCAGGAGTCCGGTCGCTTTGACTCCATCGGCTCCGAGCTGCTGCGCTTCAAGGATCGTTCCGGCGCGGATATGGTGCTGGGCATGACCCACGAGGAAGCCTCCGTGCACTTTGTGAGGGATATCGCCGACAGCTACACCCAGTATCCCTTCATGATCTATCAGATCCAGACCAAATTCCGCGACGAGCCCCGCTGCCGTGGCGGCCTGATCCGCGTGCGCGAGTTCACCATGAAGGATGCTTATTCCTTCCACACCTCTCAGGAGGATCTGGAGCAGTACTATCAGGTTTGCTACGATGCTTACAACCGCATCTTTGCCCGCGCCGGCGTGCCGGAAGTGGTGGCTGTGGCCTCCGACAGCGGTATGATGGGCGGCAAGGTATCCCACGAGTACATGCTGCTGACCGCCGTGGGCGAGGATACCATCGTGCTCTGCCACGACTGCGACTACCGCGCCAACATGGAAGCCGCTCCCTGCATCGTCAACAGCGAAGCTGGCGAGATCACTGAGCTGACCAAGGTTTCCACCCCCGATGTGAAGACCATCGAAGACCTGTGCGCCTTCCTGAATGTGCGCGCCGATCAGACCTGCAAGGCCGTGGTCTATCAGGAGAACCTGACCGACAAGTACGTGGTGGCTTTCCTGCGCGGCGATCTGGACATCAACGAGACCAAGCTGCGCAACCACATCAAGGCCGAGATCCATCCCGCCGAGCTGACCGAGAACAGCCCCCTCACCGCCGGTTTCATCGGCCCCAAGGGCATCTCCAGCGAAGTGCGCGTGGTGTTCGACGCTTCCCTCAAGGGCATAAATGCTTTGGTTTGCGGCGCCAACGAGGCTGACGCTCACCTGACCGGCCTGAACATCGCCCGTGATATCGGCGAAGTGGAATATGTGGACGTTGCCAAGGCTTACGACGGCGGCATCTGCCCCGTTTGCGGCAAGCCCAGCATCTACACCTCCCGCGGTATCGAAGTGGGTAACATCTTCCAGCTGGGTACCAAGTACACCGAGAGCATGGGCATGACCTATGTGGATCAGGATGGCAGTATGAAGAACCCCATCATGGGCTGCTACGGCATCGGCGTGGGCCGTCTGGCTGCTTCTGTGTGCGAAGCCCATCGGGACGATTACGGCCCCATCTGGCCCATCTCCATCGCTCCCTGGCATGTGCACCTGTGCTCCATGCGCCCCGACAACGAGGAAGTGGCTGCCATGTCCCAGAAGATCTACGATGAACTGACCGCCAAGGGCATCGAAGTGATCTGGGATGACCGTCCCGTCAGCGCAGGCGTTATGTTCGCCGATGCCGACCTGTTCGGCGTACCGGTGCGCATGATCGTCAGCCCCAAGGGCCTCAAGGGCGGCACCATTGAAATCTCCACCCGCGATAAGTCCATGCAGGAACGCAAGCCCGTGGAAGAGGCTGTGGACTTCGTGTACAACTATGTGGTGGAAGAGCTGGCCAAGCTGGAGTGCAAGCTGTAAGGCTGTTCCATTCACAGGATAACAAACAAGCTGTTGCAGAATCGCTTCTGTAACAGCTTGTTTGTTATGCAAGGATCAGTAGGTTGCATCAGGAAACCGGGCATCTTCTTCAAGCACCCATTCATCAGAAGCTTCAAGCATCCATGTCACCATTGCATCGTATTCTTCTTGTTGTTTCTGTACCCGATCGCTCTTCTCCGAAGAGGTGCCGCTGGATTCTCCTCGGGGGAAGTGTAAAACAGGGTTAAAGATACTTCTGCTTGGTCTCGCTCAGTGCCGCAATGAATTGCCGGTCCAGATCCGTCAGGTGGTAATTGCTGCGGTACACCAAAATATCACGGTATACGCGGGTGTTCTCGGCGCAGATTTTCTCTACCAAGCCGTACCTGTCCAGCAGATCCTGCGGCAGGGGCGACATCCACATGAAGGTTTTCGGGTTGCGGCTGAGCAGTTCAAACTGGCTGGCTCGCTCAAATACAAAAATGCGGCGGTTCACATTATCCGGCAATTCCTCCTTGACCACCTTAGACAGAGGCAGGGACGGCACATAGGGATCAGCATGAGCCACTTCAATATAAGGCCGGAGATCATCAAAAGTGATCGCTTCTGCCACAGCCAGCGGATGCTGACGACTGATGACCAGCCGGTAGGTAAACTCCGTCACCAGTTCGTGGCTCAGGTTCTTCTCCTCCAGCATCGTCTTGAAATACACATCATAGGGCGCGGCATAGCGCAGGATGCCCAGTTTGTAGTCGTGCTCCAGAATGTTTTTAATGGTACGCTGAGAGTTGGTTTCTTTGTAGAACAGTTCCGCGTCGTCATCCGTCAGAGATTTGGAGAACTCCGCAAAGGCCTCTGCGATATAGCTGGCGCGGGGAACCGAAATGGAAAAATGCTGTTTTTTTTGCAAAGTACCCTTATACAGCTGCTCCATCTCGCCGATCTGGCGCAGGATACGCCGGGCATACTGAACGAATTCTTCTCCATCCGGGGTCAGACGCATGCCCTTGACGGAACGGTCAAAAATGGTGATGCCCAGATCCGCTTCCAGTTCTTTGATGCTGCGGCTCAGGTTGGGTACCGCCACAAACAGCTTTTCGGCTGCCTTGCTCAGGGAGCCGACTTTGGCTACCTCATAGGCGTATTTCATGTGGGTGATGTTCATGATGTACGTTCTCCCAAAATCATTTGATCAATCAAACGGAACATACCTCAACATGCCATCATCCAATACTTCATACAGCGAATCCTGAGCAATTGCAGAGGGATCCTCAAACACGGCGCTGTATTGTTCAACAAAAGATGGCGACAGATTATACAGCAGCACATAATCATAGCTCTCGCAAAGCATTTCCTGCCAGCGGCTGCAGGAGATCTCGGCATACTTATGAGACTCACCGATCTCCTTGGTAATACAGCCAAGACCGTCCTCGCCCAGTTCTCCCGAGGTCGCCAGATTGAAATTATGGTTGTCAATCACGAGGGGTCTGATGAGGGATCGCAGGAACCAGAAGTCATCGCGGTTGCCTGTATCCTGCGAAACCAGAAAGATCGTCGCATCCGAATCCGGAATATTTGCTACAACGCTTTCAGCTACTGTATTGTAGCGTTTTCTGACTTTGCTGGCGTAATCTATATATTGCTGTTCGAAAAACACATCCGAAAATCTGGAATAGGGAAAAATCAGCAGCAAAGAAACAAATGCAATGGTCATCCAGCGTTTCCTGCACAGATCATCCAGTTGACCGATCCGCAAAATCACCAACGCAACAGCAATAAAGGTCGCCATGAGCCACAGTGTATTGCTGTAGCGGTCAATAGAAGCCAAGGCTTTGGCTTCTTTTAATGAAAACATAAACAAATAGGAGAAGCACATGCCGACCAGATAGACTGCTGCAACCACCGACAGCGAGAAGGTATATCTGGATACCCCTCGGAGCAAAACACCAATCAGCAGCATCAGCAGGACATACAGCGTGATCATATGAACGCCGACTGTTCCCAGAGAAATGGTACTGTCAAAGAAATAAGCGATGAACAGACTGGGAACCTTATTCCGTTCAACCAAATTGGACCATTGGATCGCATCGTTCCATGGCTGAGAAAACAGCGGTTGATTGATGGCAATCAACAATTTCCAACTGAGCCAGGACAGCAGCACCACAAGCAGCGCTGCCAGAAACAGTCGTTTTTCGGGTTTCGTAACAGAAAGTGCAAACGCTGGTTTGGTTTCCTCGGTGTACGAAACGATCAGGTGAGTGAGCACCGAAGCAACTGCAAAAAAAACGCCGTTATCCTTGGACAGGCACAAAACAAACAACGCCATATAGTAGGTCAATCTGCGGCTGCGGCTTTCCAATCCCAAAAAAGGATACACGAAACAGAAACCTGCCAGCAAGCCGACCATTCCATCCACCACAAGGCTGGAAAAGAAACGCCGGTAATAGATCAGGGGCAGCGCAAAGAAAACACAGGCCACCAAAAAGGCTCCCATACCCTTCTTTGAGTTCCAATTTGTCACAAAAGGAATGAACAGCGATAGCGCCGTCATTTGAAAGCACAGGTACGGCAAGGGCTCCAAAAAATGTCCCGTCAGAAATCTGCCTATTGTTATACCAAAAAACTCAATCAGTGAAAGCGCAGGAGGATAGGTACCAAAATAACTTCGGGATTCTGCCACAATACCGAAGGAATCCGTCAGATCCATGGCACGGATAATATCCATCCAGTGGGATGCCTCATCCGGTATGCCGGACACATGACTGCTTTGTGTCAAGGCCAAAAACAGGAAAACCAGCACATACATGATGATGGCAGGCCGGCACAGACGCATCAGGCTGCCGATCCCATCCCTGCAAACCATCCAGACGAACAAGCCGACACTAATCACCAGTGTGCATACCATCAACAGGTTGACTGCCAACGATAATTGCTGAAAAATTCCTCCGATATACAATGCGGCAATCAACAGAAACGCTGTGACCGGGAGATACTCCTCGCAGGCGTGTTTATTCTTCCATGCACCGTAGAAGCATCCTGTCATCATTGACATCAATATCCAACAATATGTTGCGATAATACGAATCGACAAGGTTGTGACCCCCATGTGTTATTTGAACATTACTGCACACATGCCAGTAAATGAATATTTACATATCAGGTTTATTTTATCCTGTTTGTTATCCATTAGTCAATAGTTACAAGCGCCGTGTATATCAACAATTCATTAAAAAACAGAGAGCCAGAAGACGAATTCTGACTCTCTGAAAATGCACCGCATCGTTAATTCGCAATCCCCAGACGGATCTTCTTACCTTCAGGAGGCGGCACAGCACGCAGAAAGCTGACCTGTACATCGCCGGTAAGCCGCAGGGCAAGGGTACCATCTGTTTCTCTCTCCGGCAGAAGGAAATCCAAGTCTTCCCAGATGGGTTGCCGTTCTCTGGCGCGCGCCTCCACCATACGATAGGCAAAACGATCCATCGACGGCGCACTGCGGTGCTCGCAGGTACGGGTATCCCCCTCCCAGCGACCGATCACTGTGCCATTCACCAGCACAGTGATGCTGCCACCCTGCCGACTCAATGCCCTCAGGGAAAGGATGCCGTGTTCTTCATCAAAGCGGCAATCCCGATAGACGGCTTCTGCCACGGACGCACCCGGTTCAGGCGTAATAGAGCTGTAGCCGATCATTCCCTGCAATATAGCGATCTGATTGCAATCATCATAATGATCTGCAGGCGTGATGGCTGTTAAATCGCGTTTACCCAAGGTTTCCCCCGGTACATGACAGGTTACTGTCTGCGCTTCCACAGCACTGGAAGGCCCTGCAAAGAAACGGTATTCCCCCGCCTCCACTACCAACCGGCGGCTGATCACATCATAGAAGCGCAATTCCTTGACCGGAACCGTAAACTGTACCGGTCGCACCTCGCCGGGTTGAACTTCTGTCAGACGGACGAAATCCAGCAGCTGCCGCCGGGGTTTCTGCGTCCGGGATGCAGGCGCGACACCGTACAATTGCGCCACTTCATCGCTGACGGTTTTGCCGGTATTCTCCACTTGAAAGGTAAACAGAAGATTCTCCCCTGCCGTCTCCACTGCCAAGCCATGATAGGCGAAGGCGCTGTAGGTAAGACCATGACCAAAGGGATACAGCGGCTCACCGTCAAAATAACGATAGGTACGGCCCTTGCGGATAATATCATAATCGTCCATATCCGGCAGATCCCCATCCGAGCGGTACCATGTCATATTCAGCCTGCCAGCAGGTGAAAAGCGTCCGTACAGAGCATCCGCGATGGCTGTGCCCATATCCTGACTGCCGGTGGCGCTGAGCAGAATGGCAGGCACATGCTCTGCGGCATAACGGATCGCATACGGATAGTTGGCAATCAGCACCAGCACAGTGTTGGGATTGGCCTGATGCACCGCCTCCAGCAGCCGCTGCTGATGCTCCGGCAAATCGATGGTGTGACGGTCGTATTCCTCTTTAGCAGGGATGACCGGGTTGCTGCCCAGCGCCAATACCGTCATCTGCGCCTCTGCCGCCAGCGCGGCAGCCTTGGCGATGCCATCCTCCACCACTTGAATTTTCACCGGTGTGCCATGATAGTCATTGCCGGAGGTGAGCTTGCCGTTCACCACTTCAACAGGCCAGTGGAAGCGGTTCAGCAGCATGGTGTTTTCTCCCTGTTCTTCCAGATGGAATACCTCGGTGACAAACCAATTAAACGCTGCCTTTCGGTCTGCGCCCAAGGGATTGTCATCCATAGCGGAACCGTTGGGCATGCGCATGGTCAGGTACGTGCCTGTACGTTCGCAGCGGAATGTATAGCAATCCTCGCCCCAGCATTCCATGGCAAACACATCGCCCTCATCCCGGAGGCTGATGCTGCCGTCCTCCTCCACACAGGCTGCCATACTGCCAAAATACAGCTTTACCCGATCCCAACCATCCGCGTAGGTGTGGGATACCTTCAGCGCAGCCAGACCATCCTTAACCGTGCGCCGATAGGGCGGTTCGCCGCCATACCAATCCTGAAACCACGTGTTTGCCATGGGGCCGATCAGAGCTGCCGTTTTTCCAGTATCCAACGGAAGGAAACCTTCGTTTTTCATGAGCACCAATGACTTTTCCGCTGCCTTGCGGGAGATGGCAGCAGCTTCCTCCGTGCAGATATCCTGTTCAGAAATAGCGGCATAGGGACACTCATCCCCGTCGAAACAGCCAAGGCGCATGGCAACCTGCAGTTTAGCGGCAATCGCCCGATCCATCTCTGCTTCGGTAAGAAGTCCCTGTGCATAAGCTTCCCTGGCGGCAGCTTCCACCATGACAGGATTGTCACTCATGCCATCCACGCCCGCCTTGACCGCATCGGCAACGGCCTGCGCATGATTGCCATACACATGCTGACCAGTGACCACCAAATTCAACGCGCCGCCGTCCCCTACTGCATGGGTGAGACCATACTGCCTCTTCAGAATGGTGTTCACCTCATCATTCAGGATGCCCACCTTGCCGTTGATGCGGTTGTATGCCGTCATGATCCCCAGTGCGCCGTACTCTTCAATGCAGCGGCGGAAGGGTTCCAGATAAAGTTCATATTGATTCCGGGGATCGATAGTGGCGTTTTTCCACGTACGGCCTTCCTCGGTGTTGTTGCCATAGAAGTGTTTGAGGGTGGAAGCGGTGCGGATATACTTGGGATCTTCCCCCTGCATACCATGCAGGTATGCGCCTGCCATACGGCCAGTCAGCACCGGATCCTCCCCATACCCTTCTTCATTGCGGCCCCAGCGGGGATCCCGTTCCAGATCCACCGTAGGCGCCCAACGGCTGAGACCCCGGCTGCCGTGACGCTTGCTCACTACACGGGCTTCTATGCCTGTCACCTGACCGCAAGCACGGATGGTTTCCGGATCCCAGGAAGCGCTCATGCCAATGGGTTGCGGGAAGGCCGTCGTCACATCCGGTTCGCTGACGATTCCCTGATCATTCCGGCCTTGCACGCCATGTGCAGCCTCGCCGCCAAGACCAAAAGCCGGAATGCCCAACCGTTCGCAGCCCGGCAGGCGTGAAGAAAGCCACCCCAATTTTTCATCCACAGTCAGATTCTGCAAAATCCAATCAATACGCTCCTCAAAAGAATGGGAAGAATCAAACGCGAAGTTCTTCGGTTGCATCGATTACTGTCACCCTTTCTGTATAAACGCCCATTCTGCGATTGTGTTTTGTCCCATTATAATGCGTGCAGCCGGATGGTGTCAATGGGATAGATGGAGGTGACAGTTATTCGTTTGACAGAAACAAAGAAAAACGCTCAATCCCTTATGGATCAAGCGTTTTCGTTATGGTGGGATTAGTAGGGCTCGAACCTATGACCTCCACGATGTCAACGTGGCGCTCTAACCAACTGAGCTATAATCCCATACTGCCGTTTCCGATGCAGCTATATGAGTATACTACACCTTTCCTCAAAATGCAATACCCAAACGAAAATATTTTTATCTTTTATGCATAAGCACGTTCAAATCAGAAAAAGCACCTCCTCCACCTCTCTTTTTTCCATCTCATGACGCTAGCAAAAGCAAGCATCGTTCTTTGTGAGCCTCACCATCAACCATTACCCCTATGCACCATCAAGCCGGCATTTAAACCCAGTGTCTCACTTCATAAAGAATGTGATACCGGTGACATAGCTGAACATTCGTGTGGCGAAGAACAGCAAATATGACCAAAATGGCGCCCATCAAGAAAAACACAAATCCACACAGCCCCAAGAAAAACGTCATAGCCTTACTCCCTTTGAAGTTGATCACGAACGCCAACGTGGCTGGCTGAATCTATCGGCGCGAACCTATGACTTCCACGATGCCAGCGTGGTGCTGTAAACAAATGGGTTATATTCATCGTTCCTACTGTAAAAACACTACTGCACCTTCGCTGAAAACACAATACCCAAACAGAAATACTTTTCGCATTTTCAGTCATTTGCTACCCCTGCCCATAACCCCACAACGTCAAAACGAACCGGACATATCGGATTCAAATCACAGAAGCATTGTTTTGAATGTCTTCGTATAGTATAATAGCATTACACCATATTCTCCATCTATCAATCGACAGCAAATGATTGATTGAACTGTTTTTTCGGAGGAACACATGTACACCAAGGAGCAATTATCGAAGTATCCCTACTTCGAAACACTTTTCAGAACAAGAAATACAGGCGATGTCATTGACTCCCTGACCGGTCTCATATCCAGACAATACATGGTGGAATTTATCCGTGATCTGATGGAAAACCAGGTGCCTTTTACTTTGGCGCTTTTGGACCTTGATAACTTTAAGTTCATCAACGACACCTATGGTCACAAAACAGGCGATGGTGTGTTGGCGGGTTTGTCAAGCGATCTGGAAAAATATCTCGAAGGTTATGGAATTGCAGGCAGATACGGCGGCGATGAATTCCTGATCGTCAATTTGCGGGACCAAAACTATAACGAACTGAAAGCCTTCTTTAGCGATCTTTATTCCGACTACCATGTGCTTCGGAAAAACATCTGCCTTGAGGACTGCGAACCCTTTATTACCGGTACCATCGGCTGCGCCGTATATCCCAAGGACGCACAGGATTATGCCTCTTTGTTCACCTTGGTTGACAAGACGCTCTACAGAGGCAAGATCAAAGGCCGAAACTGCTACATCATCTATGTGGAAGAAAAACACAAGGACATCTCCATGCAAGCGTTGGCAGGCAGGGGGATCTATACCATTTTTCATGATTTAGCCTGTCGCTTTGATTCTCAGGCAGCACTGTCCGACAAGCTGAAGGCCATGCTGGATATTCTGTATGACGACATGCGGATATCCGATCTGTATTATGTTGGCAGCGACAATCATTTCCGGAATATCAGTGCCGGCGGTTCATTGGGCGTGGTGACCGATCTGGATCAGCTTATCAAAGATGATATTTATACCACAAATGAGATCGGGAACATCAAAGCCAAATCACGCAGCATGTTCGATTTGTGTCAGGCTCACGCCTTTGAAACGGTTTTGATCATCCGGATCGGAATTCAGGACGAAACCTTTGGCTATCTGGTATGCGCCGAACCAAAGAACCGCCGGATCTGGCAGGATGACGAGTACGCCATCATGTTTTTCATTGCCAGAATGCTGGCGGTATATGTGCAAGCCTCTGGAGAAACAATATAATACACAAAAAGCAACCTTGAGAAGTCGATCTTTCTCAAGGTTGCTTTACCATGTGATCATTCTCCAAAACAGGACTGCTTTTATTGCTCCAGCACTTGCATCACAAACCGGGAAAATGCCGCCTCGCCGCCGGCCTGCTGACAGGACTGTACAAACAGCCCGAAACGGTTGCCGGTAAAATGATCCAACCGGAAAAACATGGGATGTGCATCCCCCAGCGGCTGCCAGTTTTCCTGATCCCAATAGAAGAAAACAGCCCAGTCCGCTTCCGGCGAAAAATGCATCTCCGCCCGCAGGCGAACCGTCTTGGCTGCCCACGGCAACGATATGCGCTCCACGCCGTCTTCGCCATCCTCGCTCCGGCGGCTATGCAACACCAGACGATAGTCATCTGCTTCCCGGCGCAGGCCGATCCAGGCCCAGCAGCTTTGCAGCGTGCACAAGCCCGCCGCATCACCCGCTTGCAGCGAAGATGCATCCAGCGTGATCTCTGCAGCGCAGGCAGGCACCAAGCTGCGCTGGGTAAGGATATTCCGGCTCTGCGTCAGGCAGGAAGTCACCTTGCCGGTGCGGATGCGCAGCTGTCCTCCGCCCAGCGTGACCAGATCCAGTTGGGGAATGTGGTTCCACTCCCAAGGTTCTGCCAGCTGATCCTCCTGAAAATCGTCGCTGCACCACAGGGGCTTGTAATCATATCCCGGACGGGTCGTCAGGTTGCAGATGGTCTGCGGAATGCGTCCATCCAGACCCAATACTGGGCGGTCATCCTCCCAGGCCATGGGCATCAGCACCGGAATGCGGCCCACTGCGCCCACATCCTGAAACAGGATCGCAAACCAACGACCGTTCGGGGTATCCACGACCGCTCCCTGCGCTACCCCGGCATCCGTGCGGCCCATATCATCATCCATCACAATGCCGCCGGTGAATTCACCTGTGAGGCTGTCGCTCATCAGGCAGGTTTCCACCCGCCGCCAGCGGTCCTTGCGGGAATGGATCATGAACAGATAGTATTTCCCGTTGATCTTGTACAGGTGAGAGCCTTCATAGCCCAGATAGTCGCTGTCGCCGGAATCAGCGATGATGCGCGCAAGCCCGCCGGTTTTCGGGCCGGTCAATTCCGCATTCAGTTCCAGCAGGTGGATCTGCTTATTGCCATAGACCAGATACACCCGGTCATCCTCATCAAACAGCAGGGAACAATCGTGATAGAAGCCCTCGATTTCACTTTTCCGCCATGGGCCCTGAATATCATCTGCACGGTACAGATAGGTTTTTCGGGTATCATTAGCAACGAAGATCACATAAAATATCCCCTTGTGATACCGAAGCGTCGCCGCCCACATGCCTGCGCCGTAGGCATTGCCAGCCTCCAGACGCTGGCGGGGCGTATCTTCCAGAATGTCATAGATGCGGGTGCAGTACTCCCAGTGGATCAGGTCAAAGGAGCGCAGAATCACCCCGCCGGGCATGAAATACATGGTGGTGGAGATCATGTAGTAGGTGTCCCCCACCCGAATGATATCCGGATCCGGAAAATCCATGTTGGTCAGGGGATTTTGCCCGGTGACCACCTGCGAGGCAGGATAGAACTGCCACCCCTGCAGCTGACAGCCCTCCCCCACCGTCCAGCACAAATGGTGCTCTCCACAAACCGACATTTCCAGCGGTAGCAGCAGGCTGCGAGGCTCCTTGGCTTTGGGCAGCAAAAACCGGGCAAAAGGTGCATCGTGCTGCCCATCCAGATACAGCGCCGTCTCAGTGGTGTCTTCTGCGGTGTAGGTCAGCATTACGCCGCCCATTTTTTCCTGCCACGATACGGTTTCTGTCCATGTCTCACACTTCATCATCGTTCGTTCACGCTCCGAATGCTATGCAGATTTCTTTTCGTTGCCTTCCATGCCTCTATCATAGCCGGGGTTCCATCCCCTGTCAACTGTTGCAGACTGCCCTGTTTTTTCTTTTCTTCCCCGATTTGTTCACGCTTTGTTTTATTGCAATTTTTACGTTTTCGGGCTATACTAAAGTGCACATTAGTATGTACTGAGGAAGTGGACAGATGAAACTGGGTATTGTAGGTCTCCCCAACGTAGGCAAGAGCACGCTTTTCAACGCGATTACCAAGGCTGGCGCACAGGCTGCCAACTATCCTTTCTGCACCATCGAGCCCAACACGGGCATCGTGCCGGTGCCGGACAGCCGTCTGGATGTGCTGGCCCAGATGTACTCCCCCAAGAAGGTGACCCCTGCCACCGTGGAGTTTGTGGATATCGCCGGCCTGGTGAAGGGTGCCAGCCGCGGCGAGGGCTTGGGCAACAAGTTCCTCTCCCATATCCGTGAAGTGGACGCCATCGTGCATGTGGTGCGCTGCTTTGAGGATGAAAACATCATCCATGTGGATGGTTCCATCGATCCCAAGCGGGATATCGAGGTCATCCAGCTGGAGCTGATTCTGGCGGATCTGGAAACCGTTCAGAAGCGTACCGACAAAGCCCGTCACCTGCTGCGGGGCGGCGATAAGAAAATGGCGCTGGAAGCCGAAGTGGGCGAACGCCTGACGGCCCATCTGGAAGCGGAGAAGCCCGCCCGTACCATGCCCATGACCGATGACGAGAAAGCCATCGTGGACGGCTGGTTCCTGCTGACTGACAAGCCCGTGATTTACGCTGCCAACATCGCTGACAGCGACGTGGGCGAAGGCGAGGACGATCTGCCCTATGTGAAGGCTGTCCGCGAGTTGGCAGCCAGCGAAGGCTCTCAGGTGTTCATCGTCAGCGCGCAGATTGAGGAAGAAATCGCGCAGATGGATGCAGAGGAAAAGACCGAGTTCCTCACCGAGCTGGGTCTGGGCCAGAGCGGTCTGGACCGTCTCATCGCCGCCAGCTATGAGCTGCTGGGTCTCCAGTCCTTCCTGACCGCCGGCGCTGACGAATGCCGTGCCTGGACCATCACCCGGGGCACCAAGGCGCCTCAGGCTGCCGGTAAGATCCACACCGACTTTGAGCGCGGCTTCATCCGTGCCGAAGTGGTCTCCTACGACGACCTGACCACCCTTGGCAGCATGAACGCCTGCAAGGAAAAAGGTCTGGTGCGCAGCGAGGGCAAGGAATATGTGATGCAGGACGGCGATATCGTGCTGTTCCGCTTCAATGTGTAAAAAGGGGAGAAAGCACCCATGAGCAGACTTTCGTTCTTTTTCAAGCGGCTGGTACGGATGGATTTCAAGGCCATGTGGAAGACCACCGGCATTCTCAAGGAGCGCAGCGGCAAAAGCCGCCTGTGGCTGCTTTGCGATATGCTCCGCTGCGCCCTGAAATACAACGCGGGCTATGTGGACTACAAAATCGCCCAGATGTACCGTCTTACCGACGAGCAGAAGAAAACCCAGATCACCCGCGGCCTGAGCAATACCATCGTTCGCCGGATGAACGACAAGGCTTACTGGTATCTGTTTGATGACAAGGCCACCTTCAACAACCTGTTCAAGGATGAAGTGGGCCGCAACTGGATGAAGGTGGATGAAAACACCACGCTGGAAGAGCTGACCGCCTTCCTTGCCAAGAACCGCGACCTGATCGCCAAACCCCTGGAGGGCAGCAGCGGCGTGGGTATCGAACGCTTCACCGCTGACCATTGGGAAGGCCGGGAAGCCGACTTCCTTGCCGAACTCCGGGAAAAGCATATCGGCATCATCGAGGAGCGGGTCATTCAGCATCCGGAAATGATGCGCATGTGCCCCACCTCCGTCAACACCATCCGCATCGCCACCCTGCTGGGCGATAAGAAGCAGGGCATCGTGTACGCCTTCCTGCGCATCGGCAACGGCAACGTAATGGACAACGTGGATCAGGGCGGTATGGCTGCCCGGGTGGATCTGGAAACCGGCACGCTGCTCACCGTGGGCGCAGACAAGCAGGGCAACACCTTCACCCAGCACCCCATGACCGGCACGGACATCATCGGCTTTCAGGTGCCCTTCTTTGAGGAAGCCAAAGCCATGTGCATCGCCGCTGCCCAGAAGGTGCCCCAGATGCGCTTTGTGGCATGGGATGTGGCTATCACCGAGAAAGGCCCCGTGTTCATCGAGGGCAACAGCTTCCCCAGCCACGCGGTGCCGCAATTTGCCGCCCATTATCCGGACGGCATCGGCATTATGCGGGAATTCCGGGAGTTTATCGACATCTGATCCTCAGCGGCTGATATTTGCCGCTTGAAGATAATTTTCCAAAGAAACAGCCAAAGGGGGATACGACCCATGAAAAAGTGGCTCAGCCTGATCCTGTGCATCTGCCTGATGCTGGCACCCATGGCCTCTGTGGAGGCCCGGGGCGAAACTTTTACCCTGATGATCTATCTGTGCGGCACCGACCTGGAGTCCCGCGCCGGTATGGCTACCTCCGACCTGACGGAGATGGTGAAAAGCGGTGTGGTCAAGAACGGCGACGTGACCATCTACATCCAGACTGGCGGTACCTCCCGCTGGCAGACCAGCGGCCTTGCCAACCGGAAGGCGGAACGCTGGACACTGAGCAAGAACGGCCTCAAGCAGGTGGAATCCCTCGGCAGCGTCAATATGGGCGACGATGCCTCCCTGCAGGATTTCCTGGAGTACGGCTTTGACAACTTCCCCGCCGACCGCTACGGTCTCATTATGTGGGACCACGGCTCCGGCGCCACCGGTGGCCTGTGCCACGATGAGATCACCGGCGACAGCCTGTACTACCCGGAGATCTATGGCGCGCTGAAGAATGCCACCAAGGGCATGCGGGGCACTCCCTTTGCTTTTATCGGCTTTGATGCCTGCCTGATGGGTTCCTATGAAATGGCGCTGCATCTGGTGCCCTTTGCCGAGTACATGATCGCCAGCGAAGAACTGGAGCCCGGTACCGGCTGGAGCTACGACGGCTGGCTGCCCAAGCTGGTGCAGAACCCCGGTATCTCCATTGAAACGCTGGGCAAAGCCATTGTGGACAGCTTCATTACCTCCGTCTCCCGCAACCGCAGCGAATACGCCACCCTGTCTGTGATTGACCTTGGCGAAATGGAGCCTCTGGTGGAAGCCGTCGAAGAGATGGCGACCACTCTGAATGGTCAGCTGGACGATGATTTCAGCACCATGTCCCGCCTGCGCCAGAACATGCGCTCCTTTGGCGAGATCTCCAACGCTGCCTCCGATATGGTGGATATGACCACCTATGCGGAAGTGTTCGCCCGCTATGACAAGAATGCTGCTGCGGATATCAAGGCAGCTCTGGACGATGCGGTTGTGTACTCCAAGTACACCAGCAACCTGTCCGGCGTTACGGGCCTGAGTATCCTGATGCCCTTCTCCACCCGGTATCAGTCCTCCACCTACCTGAAGAACTACGATACCCAGAACCTGACCCCCAAGCACACCGCCTTTGTGGAGAACTTCATCGGCAAGATCGGTTCCGGTTCCTCCGGCGGCGGTTATGGTCTGGCGGATCTGTTCGGCTTCGGCATGCCCAGCATCTCTTCCCAGAGTGTGCAGAGCGCTGAGATCGACTGGTTCTCCCAGTATTCCAACGATCAGGAAAGCTATTCCCAGAGCGCTGACGACCTGTGGGGCAGCCTGTATGGCTCCGGCTATGGTCAGAGCAACAGCTCCGACTTCTCGCTGGATTCCTTCCTGGGTATGCTGCTGGGCGGCTCCTCCGGTTCTACCGGCTACAACTCTTCCTATGACAGTTCCTCCTCCAGCCTGTGGGGCGATCTGAGCGGCTACAGCGACAGCAGCTTCGCCACCGACAGCGGCTTTGGCAGCGATTTCTGGGGCAGCGGCCTGTTCGGCACCGGTTCCACCGGTACCACTTCCAGCAGTTCCTCCTCTTCCAGCAGTACTTCCTCCGGCAGCTCCGCTGGCTCCGCGTTGGATTTCTGGGGTCTGTCCGGCAGTACTGCCAACGGTGATGACGAAGATGATGACACCACCACCAGCAACTCTGGTTCCACCGGCTCTGCCGCCGATTTCTGGGGTGTTTCCTCCAACACCGCCTCCAACGCTGCGCAGAACAGTCAGGTGACGATCCAGACCGACGAAGGCGAAGTCACGCTGGACAACCCCTTCGCCGGTTCTGACAGCGAATACGCCTACACCCTGGAGCTGACCCCCGAGCAGCTGGAAGTGCTGGGTAAGGTGGAAGCCAATCTGATGATGGACATCAGCGACCCGGACTTTGAATGCTACGTGGAGCTGGGCTATGTACAGGATGTGATCGTGGACTGGAACCGCGGCAAAATCTATGGCCTGTTCGATGACACCTGGGCTACGCTGGACGGTCAGATGGTCTGCATGTACGATCAGGTTGCCAATGACCGCTATGTGCGCTCTCTGATTCCCGTTACCCTGAACGACCAGCCCACCTATCTGCTGGTCACCTTCGACGAAGAAAATCCCGACGGTGTGGTGGTCGGCACCACCCAGGGCTGGACCGAAGACGGCCTGCCCGCCCGCAGCGTTACCGAGCTGGAGCGCGGCGATGTGATCGTTCCTCAGTACGAGCTGATCTATTGGGATGCGGACGGCAACCAGCAGGTAGAGCCCTTTGAAGGCGATCCCATCATTGTTGGCAAGGATCTGACCATTCCCTTCGGTTATGAAAAGGTGGAAGGCGATGTGGATTATGTCTACGGCTTCTGCCTGACCGATATTTACGGCGATGAAGTCTTTACCGATTTTGTGACCCTGTCTTACTAATCATTTTACTAAAGCAACCATAGGGAGGCGAAACCAATGACTACTTGGGATTCTGTGGTAGACGAAATCTTCTTTGGCGGACGCGAGAAAAAAGCTGCTGAAGAAGCAGCGAAAAAAGCGGCGATTGCCGGGGCGGCTGAAACCGCCGACGAAGCCCTTGTTGTAGCCCCTGAGGCCGCCCCCGTGGTTGCCGCCAAGCCCATGAGCGCATGGGACAGAACCGTGGACGAGATTTTCTTCGGCGGACGGGAAGCCAAGGCCATGGAAGCTGCCACGGCTGAAACCGTCATAACGGCTAAGGTTGTTGAAACCGAAGCAGCCTCAGAGTCCGAAACATTTGCTCCCGTGCAACCCGAACCGACGCCCCAATCTGAATCGCAGCCTGATGCGCCCAAGCCCATGAGCGCATGGGACAGAGCCGTGGACGAGATTTTCTTCGGCGGACGGGAAGCCAAAGCTGCCGAAGCGGCTCTGACCCGGTCTGTAGCCGCAGTTGATGCAGTTGCGGACAGCCCTGCTACCGAAGCTGTCAGCGATGAAGAAAGCGCGCCTGCTGCAGAAGCATCTGTTGAAGACGTCTCCACTGAAGCAACGGAAGAAGCCAGCGAACCCGCTTTCAACTTTGACGCCGCCGAAGAAAAGCTGATGGCTTTGCAGCATCAGCTGCAAGAGATGAAGATCCCGCTGGTAATTGTGCTGGAAGGCTGGCAGGGCGCTGGAAAGGGCACCATTGCAGGCGAACTGCTGGAAGGCCTTGACCCCCGCGGCTACAAGGTATGCGTACCGGAGCGCTTCTCCAAGGATGAGGAACTGTATCCCCCCATGCACCGCTATTGGGTGGAAATGCCCCGTCAGGGTATGATCACCTTGTTTGTGGGCAGCTGGTATCACGATCTGTGTGCTGCGCTGGTCAAAGACAAGCATCCCAAGCGCAACGCCCGCAAGCTGGAACAGATCAGCCTGATGGAACAGATGCTCATTCGCGATGGCGCAGTGATCGAAAAATTCTTCCTGGATATTCCCCAGAAAGTTCAGAAAAAGCGCCTGAAGGAGCTGGACAGCAAGAAGGCTACCCGCGGCACCCTCACCAAGGCTGACTGGGAGCAGAACCGCCGCTATGACCGCTGGCAGCAGGTTTACCAGCAGGTGATGGATGAGACCAACCAGCCCGGCGCCCAGTGGCATCTGCTGAACGGCGAGGATAAAAAAGCCGCCAAGCAGGCCATTTATGAGATCATCATGGCATCCATGGAGCAGGCCATCGCACAGCGTAAAGCCGGTGACCGCAGCTGGGATACCAACGAACTCAGCGACCATGACCTGATCCCCACCGAGGCGATCCCCGAACTGGAGCTGTTCGAGACCGATCTGCCGCTGGATCGCGAATACAAAGCCGCTGTCAAGGAAGCTCAGAAAAAGCTGCACAAGCTGCAGTACGAGCTCTACCGCAAGGGCATCCCCATGGTGATCGCCTTTGAAGGCTGGGATGCGGCAGGCAAGGGCGGAAGCATCCGCCGTCTGACCAGCGCGCTGGATCCCCGCGGCTTCACCGTGGTACCCATCGCCTCCCCCACCGCCGAGGAAAAGGAACACCACCATATGTGGCGTTTCTGGAAGGCGCTGCCCAAGAATGGCGACATTCGCATCTTTGACCGTACTTGGTACGGACGTGCCATGGTGGAACGTCTGGAAGGTTTCTGCAGCGAAGCTCAGTGGAAGCGTTGCTATGAGGAGTTCAACCTGTTTGAGCAGGACCTCCACGAAGCGGATACCATCCTGTGCAAGTTCTGGCTGCACATCAGCCCGGAAGAGCAGCTCAAGCGGTTCAACCGCCGCGCCAACAATCCCGAAAAGCAGTGGAAGCTGTCCGATGAAGACTGGCGCAACCGCGAAAAATGGGACTTGTACGAAGAAGCCATCAACGATATGCTCAAGAAGACCAACACCGCCTATGCCCCATGGACTGTGGTGGAGGCCGATAACAAGCATTACGCCCGCATCAAGGTGCTCAACACCGTGATCGCCGCCATCGAAAAGCGACTGGGCGAGGAATAAACCCTCCCAAACAGCCGGTGCCCTGCAAAGTGCAGGTCGCCGGCTGTTTGCATCTGATTCGCTACTTGCCATCATCGATCATTTATGTTATGCTCTATCCACTGCCACCGGGTAGGAATGCAAAAAGCATTCGTATGCGCATCGTTAGGTCTTTGAAGATGCGTATGCGAATGCTTTTTGGTTTGATAGGAGGAATCTTGAATGAAGCAATTGGGCGGGAGCTATTTTACCAAGGAAGAGAAACAGTTATGGCTGATCTCTGTTCTGGCGATCCTTCTGTCATTTATCCTCTTTGACCGTACCCATTGGCTGACAATTGCCGCCTCTCTCACTGGCGTTACCTCTCTGATCTACAACGCCAAAGGAAATCCTGTCGGTCAAGCCCTAATGGTACTATTCAGCCTGATGTACGGCATGATCTCCTATCAGGAACGGTATTATGGCGAAATGATCACCTATCTGGGAATGACTATGCCCATGGCTGTAGCCGCGCTGGTGGCATGGCTGAGGAATCCGTTCGGTGAGAACAAATCCGAAGTGGCTGTAAACCGCATCAGCCGCGGCGAAATCATCTTTGCCTGTTTGCTGACCTGCATGGTCACTGTGCTTTTCTATTTCATTCTCAAAACGTTTGATACCTCTTATCTGCTGATCAGCTCCCTGTCTGTCACCACCAGTTTTCTGGCAGTTTATCTCACATGGCGGCGCAGCCCGTTCTTCGCGGTCGCTTATGCCGCCAATGATTTGGTGCTCATCCTGCTGTGGTGTCTGGCTGCCTTGGATGACCTTTCTTGTATTTCCGTAGTGGTCTGCTTTGTTGCGTTTTTCGCCAACGACATCTACGGTTTTGTCAACTGGCGTCGTATGGCGAAGCGTCAGGCAGAGCAAATGCAGGACTGTGTGGTATGGCCCGAACGGAAAAAGAGGACTGCTGATTAAGCAATCCTCTTTCTTCATGCGATCATTTTTCTTCGCCAAATGTGCGGGTAACACCCCGATGGCCCTGCTGCAGATCTTCCCATAGCGCCTGATGCTGACGGCAGAACAGCGCTGGCTTTTCATCCAGCGAAAACCAGCAAAGTGCCTCCGTTTCCGGATCATCGCTGCCCAATGTGCCGCCTGTTTGGCGGAGTTCGTACGCCAGACAGATGCTGTGCGCCTGATCGCCGTTGGGATAGCTCATTTGGCAGTCAGTGTACACACCAATCAGGCTCCCGGTCTCCACTTCGAGGCCCGTTTCTTCCCGGACTTCCCGGATGGCAGCTGCTTCTGGAGACTCGCCCAGCTCGATGGCACCGCCGGGGAAGCCCCACAAACCGCTGTCGCCGCGCTTTTGCAGCAGCACCTGTCCCTTCTCGTTCAGCAGGCAACCACCTGAAAACATCAGCATGATCTTGTCATGACCCACTTGATCCCGGAGCCAACGGATGTAATTTGCCATCTACATTATTCCTCCCTGAACAGCGTCAGATATCCGCCCAGTTCTTTCAATGCCTTACGGCGGTTTTCCGCATCCGGCAGATAGCGGGCTACATGGGCATGAAAGGCCGGGGAATGATTCATGTGGCGCATATGAGACAACTCATGCACGATCACATAATCGATCAGTGCAGGCGCGCAGTGCATCAGCGCCACATTCAGCCGCAACGAGCCGTCGCTTTTCATGCTGCCCCAGCGGGTTTTTGGGTTGGCAATGGTCAGGGAAGACGGCGTAAGGCCCATCACTTTGCTCCATTGGGCAATGCGATCCGGTAGCTGTTCCCGGGCCTGGTCTGCCAGCCACTTGAGTGCATGATGTTTCGGGTCACCGGTCTGCGGCAGGGTAAGCACACCACCAACAAGCAACGGCTTTTTCACCATTCCGATACACACACGTATTTCACCGCCCAGATAGGGCATCATTCCACCCACAACAAAAGTTGGAGCCTGCTCCTTCTTTTCTTGCTGTTTGGCTTGTGCTTTCTTGATCCAGCCAGCCTTGGCCTCCACAAATCGCCGAATCTCAGCCTCCGGCATATACTTTGGCGCGTGAATCGTTACCTGACCCGCTCTGTTTACGCTGATAGAAATACTGCGCCTGTCAGAGCGCAGCAATGGATAGCCGTTTATCAATTTATCAATCATAGTTCAATCCCGGATAGAAACAAGCAGTACGCACAAACGTTGCGCCGCAGCTGCGGGCAAGCGCGCGCTGCACCTCGTTGCGACGGATCACATCCGCTTCCACATGGGTCACGCCCCTGTCGCCCAGCAACTTCATGCCAGTTGCAATAAGGCATTTCGCCAAGCCCAGTCTACGGTAGTTCGGCGTTACATACATGCCGATCAGCTTGGCAGCCTGTCCCTCGCCGGTAAAGGCGATCTCGCCCACCAGCTCGCCGCCCCGCAGCAGGCACAGCGCGAAGAAATGCGGCATACTCATGTACCGCTGCAACAACTGCGGCTGCAGCACATTGAGGCGATAAGTGTTCATCCGCTGGATAAAGCCCATCACTTCATTCTGATTGGTCATGGGCACATATTGCAGCTCATATCCCATGGGCGCAGCGGGACGGGCATTGGGCACACCCAAATTGACCACATCCAGCGCATCATTGGCATCGAAACCACTTTCCAGATAAAAACCCATCATGGCAGTATCCTGCGGGTTCACCTGTGCAAACACGCGGGCAGGCATATTGGATGTCTGCTCATGCAACTGACGCACCCGGGCCAGCAGCGCACCCAGCAGCATATCGCGGCCCGGACCCTGCGTACGGATGCTGATATACAGATTCACCGGGCGTTCCGGGAACAGGTAAGGATGATAGGTAGGAATAATAAAGCCTTCAGCGACGGTCTGATTGGCGCTGTCCGCAATATAGAAAACATTCTCCGGCAGCATGCCATTCACCGCTTGCGGCGGATGAAAAATCTGCATCAGGGCAGCACTCCTTTCGGGCAAATGCATACACATTGATTATTTTACTCCAATTCGTCAAGATATGCAAGCAAACGCCTTATTCCTGTCAAAATAAAGTCATAACCACCGGCTTAGCCGGTGGCTTGATTACGCCCTATAAGGGCGAATTACCGGCAGCGCTAAGAGCGCTCTGAAGATCTGCCAACCGCACCCTTATTTCAGGCTGCCCCTAAAGGGGCGG
>SVGQ01000110.1 GCA_015056245.1 Clostridiales bacterium
GTAGGCACCCTCGTAGAGGATCTTGAAGGAGAACAACACAACGATGGTGGTGATGCCTTCAAAGAAGGTGGGCACAGTCCACAGACCGATGGCGGTCACAGCCAGCAGAGGAGTGGCGCGCAGCAGCCAGGGGCGGAACTTGCCGTTCTTGTTCTGTTTCTTGGCGAATGCCTTGTCCATCAGAGCGCCCATCATGGGGTCGTTGATGGCATCCCAGATGGTCCAGATCAGCACCAGCGTGCCCATCAGGGCGGGGTTGATGCCCAGCACATTGGTGCAGTATATGGAGAAGATGCTGGCCATCAGGGCGAAGGTCATGCATCCGCCCCAGTCGCCGAACATGTAGCCAAGCCAATGTTTCGTGGTCAGGCTGCCGGGAATTTTGGTTTTCTTTGCCATGGTTGGTACCTCCTGTTGATTGTTCATTTGTCACGAAGATCATGCCAATATAAGATGCTCCTATTGTAACAGGGCGAAAATGCAAAGTGAATTGAAATATCTGCAATAAACATTGAAAAACCTGCAAACAGATGATATGATGATTTCAGAAGAAACCCCGAAGGATGGGAATGAATGAAATTATCTGAACTGAAAACGATGACCCAGAAGATCCCCGACTTGCAGGGGGAGCAGCTGCAGCAATGGCTGCGTGAGTATCTTACCGAGATCGGAATGGATCCCAATGCCATCTATCAGGAACTGGAGATGACCTCCCGTTTTGTGGATACCCACCGGGATACCAGCTATGTGAATGCGCAGCTGCAACTGCACAGCCATACCTTTTTTGAAGTGCTCTATTGCATCAATGATTGTGGAGCAGAATATCTGGTGGGATCTGAGCGGTACCGTATTCAAAAAGGAGATATCATTTTTGTGCCGCCGGGCATCAGCCACAGGCCGCTGCTCCCGGAAGGTATGCAGGAGCCTTACCGGCGTTATGTGCTCTGGCTCAGTCCGGAATTCATGAAGCAATACGCCAGTCTGTTTCCCTATGCATTCACAGATAAGCAGCAGAAGGCCAGCATGCTCCGTACCGCCGGAACCCCTTGGGAGTCTCTGGGCGACCTGTTCCGTAACGGAGTCAAGGAAGCGGAGCAGCAGGCAGACGGCTGGGAGGCAGCTGTGATCGGCAACACCATGCAGCTGCTCACGCAGATCAAGCGGGCAACGGATGCGCAAACCGCAAGACCGCTCAAAGTGGAGCAGCCGGAACTGCTGGACAGGATCACCCGCTATGTGGAAGAACACTATTTCCAGCCCATCACCATCGATGAATTGTCGAAGCAATTCTATGTCAGCAACAGCACCATCAGCCATTTATTCAAACAACGGATGGGTGTCAGTTTTCACCGTTATGTTTTGCAGCGCCGCCTGATCGATGCAAAAACCCGCATTGAGAACGGTCAGCGTTTGGAAGAAGTGGCTGCCCAGACCGGCTTTTCAGATTACTCAGGATTCTACCGTTCCTTCAAGCATCAGTTCGGCATTTCGCCACGGCAGTACCGGTCGATGCAGGAAAGTGATGGGTGATGATCGGGGATGGGGAATGAGATTTTGTTGTTGGGTGATAGAGAGAAAGAGCGTTCTTTGAACGCGTAGCCACATGAGGTATCATGCCAAAAGGGGATTGGGGTAGGTTGCCCCAACAAGCAAACCCGACAGACAGGCCAGAGTGCCTTCTGTCGGGTTTTGGTATGTGTGGCCACACATGCATTGCTTGCTATAAGTTATGAAGAAGGGTTTTCAGTATATGAGGGATCAAAATCGGAGTAAGTTGCCTTGTTGGCATGGATATAGTATAATAAGTATTATCATTTTACTAAGTCCGTAAGAAGATAATATCAAACCAATTCGGAGGAACTTATGAAAAAGAGTTACGAAGCTTGGATTCAATTTTATATGGAGTTTGCAGATAAATTGCGCTTTGTCGAACGCAAAGATTTGATTGCGCGTATCAAAAAAGTATATGGATCAATTGGTATGCGCCTCCCTACGTTAGAGCGTGGCGAATGGGTGGATACCGATCCGTTTACGGTGTTTGGCCTGTTCAACAAGGGCATAACCAACACAAATCGAATTAGCATTATCACGGGACTTGCCAAAGAATTTGATGTGAAGGCCGATGTTCCTCAAAACTTCGATGGTATTCCTGTTTTGAATAACCAGTCTGCTACCTTCTATTATTTTGCGGGTGATCGTGGCGAACACGACATCGATCGGCTTTGGGACTTTTTCTTTGCTGCACTTGACTACGCTGATGATGCAAACGAAAAGAATAAACAACGTTTTGTGAATACCTATGATACTGTAATTCTGCAACGTGGTGTCAAGTGGAATCTAACAATGGGATTATTTTGGATCAGACCGTATTTTTACTTGAATCTGGATTCACGAAACCGCTGGTTTATTCTCGATGAGAAAAATATGCCGTCTGACTTTGTGAACAGCATGAATAAGCTCATTGCACCGCCTAGTGGTGAGGAATATCTGAATATTATCGAGAAATGTAATACGATTCTTGCAACGAAAGCATATGCTTATGATAGTTTCCCAGAGCTTTCTTGCTATGCATGGCGGATATCCGAGGAAGTAAATGAACAGAATCGTCTAAAAAAACTAAACGCTCAGATTGAAGAAACAGGCAATGCAATTGGTGATGCAGGTGTAGCCACCATGCGTTATTGGATGTATACTCCCGGCTATGGTGCAGAAATGTGGGACATGTTTTATGTCGAAGGAATCATGGGTATTGCCAGGGAGTATATCGGTGACTTGAGCGTATATGAAACTCGCGCCGATATGCAGAAGGCGCTGCAAGCAAAAGGTGAAAAAGGACGTTCGTATAAGCATGCGTCATTGGAAACCTGGCAGTTTGTGCATGACATCAAGCCAGGCGATGTGATTTTTGCTAAGCGTGGTCAACATGAAATTATCGGTCGAGGTATTGTCGAATCAGATTATTACTATGATGAAGCACGGGATAGCCTGTATAAAAATCTCCGTCAGGTCAAATGGACACACAAAGGCAGCTGGAAACATCCGGATGGTTCTGCGATTACCAAGGTACTGACGGATGTCACGTCCTACACAGAATATGTTGCCAAGCTGAACGCTCTTTTTGACGAAGATGATGTGCAGCAGGAAATGGACGAGCCGGTTATAGCCTACCCTGTATATACAGCAGATGACTTCCTTTCAGAAGTGTACATGCCGTGCGAGGAATACAGTACTCTTGTTAATCTGATCCGAACCAAGAAAAATATCATCCTTCAGGGCGCTCCTGGCGTAGGCAAAACTTATGCTGCCAAGCGTCTGGCATACTCCATGATGGGCGTAAAGGATCAAAATCGCGTAATGATGGTGCAGTTCCATCAGGGCTATTCTTATGAAGATTTCATCGAGGGCTATCGCCCGGCTGCGAACGGTTTTGTGCTGAATAAAGGCGCATTCTACAAGTTTTGCAAGACAGCTGAAATGGATGATGAAAACGAGTATTTTTTCATCATTGACGAAATCAACCGTGGCAACTTGAGTAAGATTTTCGGTGAACTGTTCATGCTGATCGAAGGTGATAAGCGAGGCATCCAATTGCAACTATTGTATTCCGGCGAAAAGTTTGCTGTGCCGAAGAATGTATACATTATTGGGATGATGAATACTGCTGACCGCAGTCTGGCCATGTTGGACTATGCACTTCGTCGCCGCTTTGCTTTTTATGAAATGCGTCCCGGTTTCGATACGGATGGTTTCCGGAATTATCGAATAAATCTGAATAGTGACAAATTCGATCGTCTGATTCATTGTGTCGATCGTTTGAACACTGCGATTGCTGCAGATGAATCATTGGGAGATGGTTTTTGCGTGGGACATAGTTATTTCTGTAATCTGACAGCAGAAAAAATCACAAATCACACATTGACTTCCATTATAGAATATGAACTGATTCCCTTGTTGAAAGAATACTGGTTTGATGAACCGTTGAAAGTTAAGGAATGGACAAACAATTTGAGGAGTGCCATCAAGTGATTCCTGTTCAGAATATCTATTATATGCTGTCCTATGCTTTTCAAGTACTGAAAGAGCAGGGATACAAAGATATTGCAACGGAGCAGTTCGAAAATGCGGCTGAGTTATGCGCTGCTATTCTGACGAAGGGTATTGCTTTGCAGCTGAAACGCGGACTGGGTAAGGAGTATATTTCGCAAAGTGAAGCCCTCTCGTCGTTGCGTGGGAGAATTGATATCACAGAATCCATCAAAACGCAATCTCTACTTCGAAAACAGGTTATCTGTACATATGACGAGTTTACAGTCAATAGCTATCTGAATCGCATAATAAAATCAACAATGGAAGTTCTGCTTCATACAGATATATCTAAAGCACGAAAAAAAGCACTGCGAAAGCTGATGATTTATTTTACCGATGTGGATGTACTGGATATTCACACAATTCACTGGAGTATCCGATACAACCGTAATAATCAGCATTATCGCATGTTAATCTCCGTTTGTTATCTGGTTGTCAAAGGTTTGCTTCAAACGAATATGGATGGTAGCACCAAACTGATGGATTTTTTAGATGAACAGCGCATGTGTCGTCTGTATGAAAAATTCATACTGGAATACTATCGCAAAGAACATCCAGAGATTACCGCAAGTGCAGCACAAATCCCATGGCAACTTGATGACAGTTTCAATTCGATGCTGCCAGTGATGCAGTCAGATATTATGCTTTCCAAGGGCAATCGTATACTCATTATTGATGCAAAGTATTATACGCACAACACCCAGACACAGTATGATGTGCGCTCACTGCACTCTGGCAATTTGTATCAGATTTTTACCTATGTAAAAAACAAAGATGCGGAATTTGGTGATGCAGATCATGAAGTATCTGGCATGCTGTTGTATGCAAAGACCGATGAGGATGTACAGCCAAATCAAGTGTATCGGATGAGTGGAAACAAAATCAGCGTACGCACACTAAATCTTGATAAAGCGTTTTCTGATATTTCGCGTCAATTGGATCAAATTGTTGAAGAACATTTTTCCTAAAACAAAGCAGAATATGATCAAATGCTTATCCTTACGGTGGAATGAGGTCGTTTTGCGTTGCTGGAAGGCAAGTTAACGTGATACAGCAAGGCTTTACAAATTGATAGTACGGTACCGATCCCCAAAAACACCTTCCAGTCCCATTCTTTGTGCCGGAAGGTGTTCGTTCATGCTTGTTATTCCTTCAGCCTCCCATCCGTAGTCACCGTCACCACCCGCCAAGGAATGAACTTCCCACTGGCCTGCAGCGCCCGCTTCGCCGCATTCTCGATCCCGCCGCAGCAGGGCACCTCCATGCGCATAATAGTCACACTCTTGATATCATTCCCTGCAATGATCGCCGTCAGCTTCTCGGCATAATCGCCCTCGTCCAGCTTCGGGCACCCGATCAGCGTGATGCGGTTCCGGATAAACTCCTGATGGAAATTTGCATACGCATACGCCGTGCAATCGGCAGCGATCAGCAGATCAGCCCCGTCAAAGTAGGGCGCATTCACAGGTACCAGCTTGATCTGCACCGGCCACTGCTGCAGCTGGCTGGTCACGGGTGCACAGGCGGCAACCTCACTCGCAGCTTCCCGCTTGATGGCCCGGCTTTGCGTCCCCGGGCAGCCGCAGGGCAGCTTCCCGGCAGCTTTCTTTTTGGCCTGCGCCTCCTTCACGGCGGCTTCGTCGTAGGCAGGGGCTTCCCGCTCCTCAAAGGAGATGGCATCCACCGGGCAGGCGGGCAGACAATCGCCCAGACCGTCGCAGTAGTCCGCGTGGGTCAGTTTGGCTTTGCCGTTCACCATTTCGATGGCTCCCTCGTGGCAGGCATCGGCGCACAGACCGCAGCCGATGCATTTTTCTTCGTCTATCTTGATGATCTTTCTTACCATGTTAGTCCCTCCCGGGTTGATTTTTACGGTCACATCATACTATACTATCAGCAACAAGTATGTTGTTATAACAACAAGGAGGCAAAATGGATACTCTTTTTCTATCCAAGACCGATCTGTTCCGGGGCATCCCGCCGGAGGATATCCAAAGCATGCTGGGCTGCCTGAAGGCGGCAACGAAAACCTATCAGCGGGGCGATTTCATCTGCCGGGAGGGGGAGACCGTCACCGCCATGGGCATGGTGCTCTCCGGCAGCGTATCCATCGAGAATGATGATATCTGGGGCAACCGCAGTATTCTGGACAAGGTAAGCGCAGGGCAGGTCTTTGCGGAAAACTACGCCTGCCTGCCCGGTGAGCGGCTGATGATCAGCGTCGTTGCCACCGAGCCGACGGAGGTGCTGTTTCTGAACACCGAGTGCATGTTCACTGTCTGCCCCCACGCCTGCGGCTTCCATAACAAGCTGATCCGCAATATGCTCACCATTGCCGCCCGAAAAAGCCTGAACCTGTCCCGGCGCATCATGCACACCAGCTCCAAGAGCATCCGGGGTCGGCTGCTCAGCTACCTGTCCTTTCAGGCAACCCAGCACGGCTGCCGGGCGTTCGATATCCCCTTCAACCGCCAGCAGCTGGCGTATTACCTTAGCGTGGACCGCAGCGCCATGTCCAACGAGCTGAGCAAGATGCAGCGGGATGGGATCATCACTGTAGACCGCAATCATTTTGTGCTGCTGCAATCGGATCACCTGTAAAGAACAGCGTTCATGTGAAAAACCAACCCTTCTTTTCAGATCACTCCTTGACAATGGCGTGTTTTGGTATTATGATTGGTTAGTCACAACTAACCACCAATTAAAGTGAGAACCCTCACCTTGCCCAAAGGAGGAACCCACATGATTTTTCTGATCGAATGCATCGTTGCCTGTATCCTGTTCACGCTGATGGTCAAGCTGGCTACATGGAAGAGCCAAACCGCTTTCACCAACGATTACCCGCCCGTGGTCACCGATAAGCTGCGCACCATGGGCCTGATCGCCGAAAAGCCTCCGGCCCGGAAGCAGGACTACATCCGCAAGGCAATCGCCATGGTGGTGTTCAGCTTCCTGTTTGCGCTGGTTCTGCGCTATGTGAACGGGCTTACCGGCTTCCTGCCCGCCGTCCTCAGCGCCTACGCCCTGTGGCTGGTGGTGGATTGGTACGACTTCGCCGTGGTGGATGTGCTCATGGCTCCCTTCGATAAGTTCTACCGGCTGTCCGGGGTCAGCGCCTTTGATCCATCTGCGGTGAAATTCCATTTCATTCACAGCGTCTACGGCATGGCGCTGGGGCTGCCGGTGGCGGTGGTGGCCGGGCTGATGGTCGTGCTGCTGTAAGGAGGAGAGAAACCCATGCGTAAAAGCAAGCATATGACCCTCGCCCTGCTCTGCGGCATGCTGGGCTGCCTGTGCTTCGGCGGCAGTGACTGGTTGATGATCTATGGCGATACCACCCATTTCGGCAGCCTGTACTGGCTGACCGAGGGTGTTGCTCAGATTGTGCCGTGGCGTAACCTGCTGGCCATGGCGCTGTCGTTTCCCGGCATCATCCTGTACGGCGTTGCGCTGTTTTCCATCGAAGGATGGATCACGGAGCCAAAGAACCGCCGGGTCTACCATTGGCTCACTGTTTTCGGCCTTACCCCATGGCTGGCGCTGCACCTGTTCTATGTAATGATCCTGTACCTGTTTGCATGGCTGAACGGCAACGGTTATGCGCAGGCGGCAATCCCGGCAGCAGAAGCGCTGTACAACCACCTGTCCTGGGTGGTCATCGTCAGCGAAGGGCTGATGCTGCCGCCCTTTGTGTACTGGGCATGGCTTTCGGCAACGGGGAAAACCGTTCATCCCTGCTGGATGGCGGCGGTCAATCCGGTGACGCTCTATGTTGTGCTGTCCGTTGGCAAGGTCATTTTGCCGGATGGCGCTTTCCGTATCAGCTTCATCAATGGGCTGATGAGCGAGAGCATGATCCTTTGGTTTGCAGCATTCATCATATGGCATTTGAGGAGGAATAAGTATGTCCCGCAAGGATGAGATCCGTAACGCATACCGCCACATGGGCGGCAACCACGACTTCTACGATGGCATGATTACCTGCTCCACCTTCTCCGGCAGGCTGGTCACAAGGGCTGTCTGGGCCATGAGCGGGGAGGAAAACCACGAGTATATCGCCAAGGCCATGCAGGACATCCCCGAGGGCTTCTTTGGCAGGCTGCTGGAGGTGCCGGTAGGCACGGGCATCCTGTCCATGCCCCTGTACAAGACTTTGCCCGAGGCAGACATCACCTGTCTGGACTACTCTGCCGACATGATGGCCCGGGCGCAGCGGCGTGCGGAGGACATGAGCTTCTCCAACGTGCATTTCAGACAGGGGGATGTGGGTGCGCTGCCCTACGAGGATGGCAGCTTCGATGCGGTGCTGTCGCATAACGGCTTCCACGCCTTCCCGGATAAGGAAGCCGCCTACCGGGAGACCTTCCGGGTGCTGAAGCCCGGCGGAACCTTCTGCGGCTGCTTCTACATCGCCGGTCAGCACAGGCGCACCGACTGGTTTGTGAACCATCTCTATGTGCCCAAGGGATATTTCACCCCGCCCTTTGAAACCATGGAAAGCCTGCGGAACCGGCTGGAGGGCATGTACGCCAATGTGAAGATCGAAACCGTGAAGGGCATTGCCTGCTTCACCTGCACGAAGGGAGAATGAACATGAAAAAGAAGGAACATCTGTCGTTTTTCGGCTGCGGGCCGGTATACTGCGCAATCATCATTACGATGACGGTGTTGGGTGCCATTGCGGGCAGTCAGTCCCTGCTCAGCGGTGGAAGAGTATTGCAGCTGGGGTGGCTCTTCTGGCCTGTCGGCATTGCGCTGATCCTGATCGGCGTTGTGATGTGGGCACTGGCGAACTTCCATTCCAGGCTGGATCAGAACATCGTCAGCAACACGCTGGTCACCACCGGCGTGTACGGCTGGGTGCGCAATCCCATCTATTCCGCATTCATGCTGGCCTGCACAGGCGTGCTGCTGCTGGTGTGCAACCTGTGGCTGCTGATCCTGCCGCCCCTTTACTGGCTGCTGATGACCCTGCTGGTATCCGCCACCGAAGAAAAATGGCTGCGGGATCTGTATGGGCAGCAGTACGTGGACTACTGCGCCCGGGTGAACCGCTGCCTCCCGTGGTTTCCGAAGAAGTAAGGAGTAAGAACCATGAAATTCTATGAATCCGGTCTCTGGGATGCGCCTGTGCTGTTGCTGCTACCCGGCACCTGCTGCCATTGGAAGAA
>SVGQ01000111.1 GCA_015056245.1 Clostridiales bacterium
ACCGAGTTTGGCAACAAGTGGATCAACCTGTGCGAATCCCACCTGACCGACGGCATCCACGATCCCATCGTGTGCTATGAATACATGGGACAGTTCTACATCACCGAGGGCAACAAGCGGGTCAGCGTGCTGAAAAGCTACGAATGCCCCAGCATCCGTGGCAACGTGACCCGCGTTGTGCCGCCCATGAGCGACGACCCCAAGGTGACGGCCTACTACGAGTTCATGGCCTTTTTCCAGCTGAGCGAACTGTACGATGTATGGCTGCGCCAGCCGGGCCAGTACCCCAAACTGCAAGCCGCGCTGGGGCTGGAACCGGATCATATCTGGTCCAAGGAGGAACGGCTGAACTTCCTCTACAGCTTCCGCCGCTTCAAGGCCTCCTTCAACCGCCTCAATTCCGAAAAACTGGATGTGACCGCAGGCGAAGCCCTGATGGTTTGGCTGGAACTGCATCCCTTCACGGAGCTGGATACCATTGCCGAAGCTGAGCTGGATAAGTCGCTGGCAGCCATCTGGCCTGATATCCGCCTGCTGACCCAGAAGTCCCCTATCCAGATCAGCACCGAAGCCACCACGCAAGAGAAAATCAACTGGACGCGGCTTCTGGGCTTCGGACGCATTGCCCACCTGAATGTAGCCTTCATCCATGCCTTCGCCCCCGAGAAAAGCGCCTGGATCGCCGCCCATGAGCTGGGCCGGGAGCATCTCAAGGAGGTCATGGGCGATGAGGTGACCACCACCGTATACCAATGCTCCTACGAGGACGCTTACGAAACCATGGAAAAAGCCGTGGAAGACGGCGCGCAGGTGATCTTTGCCACCACGCCGCCCATGATCGGCGCCTGCCGCCAGATCGCTGCCAAATACCCACAGGTGCGGGTGCTCAACTGCTCCCTGTCCATGCCCTACGCCGGTGTGCGCACCTATTACACCCGCATCCACGAGGGCAAGTTCATCACCGGCGCTATCGCCGGAGCCATGGCAAAGGACGGCGGCATTGGCTACGTAGCCAACTATCCCATCATCGGCACCATCGCTGGCATCAATGCCTTTGCGCTGGGCGTTCGCCTTACCAACCCTACCGCCCGTGTCAAGCTGAAATGGTCCTGTCTGGAGGGCAATCCAGTGGAGGAACTGCTCAACGAGGGCGTTACCGTTATCTCCAACCGGGATGTGGGTGCCACCCAGCCCCACTGGGCTTGGGAATGGGGTACCTATCAGGTGGACGCGGAAGGCGGCCTCAGCCCGCTGGCCTCTCCCCGCTGGCACTGGGGCAAGTTCTACGAGCGGGTGGTGCGCAGTATTTTCGCCGGCAACTGGGACACCCTCGGCGTGGAAGCGCCTGAGAAGGCCGTCAACTACTGGTGGGGCATGAGCAGCGGCGTCATTGATGTAGAGCTGTACGAAAAGCTGCCCTCCGGTATGCTGCAGCTGGGCGATATCCTGAAAAAAGGCCTAATGGACGGTACCATCGATCCCTTCCGCTGCCGAATCGTGGATCAGAACGGCAACCTGCGCAACGACGGCAGTCAGGGCTTCACCCCCGAGGAACTGATGCACATGGACTGGCTGTGCGATTCGCTGGACGGCAGCATCCCTGCCTACGAGGATCTGAAGCCCGCCTCCCAGACGCTGGTGCGCCATTTAGGCGTGGAGCGTGATTCTCTCCAGCCGGAGACAGGAGAGGAGCGCGCGTTGTGAAGATACTGCTGGTATCCGACGAAGAATCCAAATACTTATGGGACTTTTACCGTCCCGGCAAGCTGGACGGCATTGACCTGATCATCTCCTGCGGCGATCTGGCCCCGGAATACCTGAGTTTTCTGGTAACCATGAGCACCGCTCCGGTTTTGTACATCCATGGCAACCATGACGGTAAATACGAAAAAAAGCCCCCGGAGGGCTGCGAATGCATTGAGGACCGCATCGTCAAGGTGGGCGGTCTGCGCATTCTGGGCCTTGGCGGCTGTCAGCGGTACAGCGACGGCCCTCACCAGTACACCGAGGAAGAAATGGCTGCCCGCATCCGCAAGCTGCGCTGGAAACTGCGCCGCATGGGCGGGGTGGATCTGGTGGTGACCCACTCCCCCATCCGCAAGCTGGGCGACAGTGAGGATCACGTGCACCGCGGTTTCGAGGCCTTCCACAAGCTGCTGGATGACTACAAGCCCCGCTACTGGGCCTACGGGCATGTGCACATGAGCTATGGCATGAGCATCCCCCGGCTTTTGCAGCATGGGGAGACCACGCTGATCAATGCCTGTGAGCGGTATATCCTGGATGTGGAGTGAAAGGAGGATCTCCATGGTCAAGAATGACAATGCCCATTCCCTCCGACTGGTGGAAAGCCTCCGCAGAAACACCTCAGATGCCATTGCCAGCGAGCTGGCAGAACTTTTTCCGCTGTCCAAGTCCGCCACTCCCGAAAAAAAGCACCAATGGGCAAGCGAAACAAGCCGGTTCCTTGAGGAGCATTTCTCTTCCGAAACCGTTGTGGGGATCCGAAAGGATTGCAAATGCAACGATGGAAAGTCCATTGCCGCCAAACTGCTGAAATACTTGCATCAGGCAGATAGCCTCCAGCAGTTTGTAGATGACTTTAACGCAAACGAAACTTTCGCTTCTCTGGAATATCTCAACGACCACAAACTCCGTTTTTGTTACCCGCAATGCTACTGTGCCTGTGTCAAGCGCGTTCCGGGAAATGTACCCAAAGCCTGGTGCTATTGCACCTTAGGAAATGCAGAAAGCATATTCAAGCAAGTATTTCCGCAGGAAGATCTCCATATGACGCTGATCGAGAGCATCAAAACCGGTGGTAACAAATGCATTATCGAAGTCGAATGGTAATCAGCCATCATCCACACACCAGAAGGCGCCATCCTTCTGGTGTGTTTTCCTTGTGTGCAATCCATCCTTTCCCATTTTTCATTTCCATGCTATAATCGACATATGACGGAAAGGAGGACTGCCTATGCCGCGCCCCAAACGATGCCGGCGGGTTTGCCAGATGCCTGTACTGCATCATTTTGCCCCAGAGGGCAGCTCCAGCGATGCTTCCGCCATCACCCTGTCCATTGACGAATACGAAACCCTGCGTCTGGTGGACTACCTGAAACTGACCCACGAGCAATGCGCCGCCCAGATGGATGTCTCCCGCACCACGGTAACCGAGATCTACGAAAGTGCCCGCTACAAGGTGGCCAGCTGCCTCGTTACCGGTCAGCGACTGACCATTTCCGGTGGTCACTATCGCCTCTGCGATGGCCACGCATCCTGCGGACATCCCTGTCCCCGGCAGCATTGCCCCCATTTTGAACCATCGAAAGGAGAAAGATCCATGATCATTGCCATCCCCTATCAGAACGGACAGATTTTCCAGCACTTTGGTCACACCGAGCAGTTCAAGCTCTATCAAGTGGAGGACGGTCAGATTACCAACAAGATGCTGATTCCCACCAATGGCAGCGGTCACGGCGCGCTGGCGGGCCTGCTCAGCCGCCTGAAGGTGGATGTGCTCATTTGCGGCGGCATCGGCGGCGGTGCCCAGATGGCGCTGGCTGAGGCCGGTATCCAGCTGTATGGCGGTGTGCAGGGTGATGCGGATGCAGCGGCTTTGGCGCTGGTCAATGGCACCCTGACCTATGATCCCAACGCCCGCTGTGATCACCATGACCATGAACACGACCACGCCTGCGGCGAGCATGGTTGCGGCGGTCACGACCACAGCTGCGGTGAACACGGCTGCGGTGGTCACCACTGATGGTTCAAAGGCGCAGAATCTCAAGGGATCGCTCCCGGGTTCTGCGCTTTTCCCCGTCGATTTCATCCAATCTTCCATTGACTCTCCCGCCGTTTCGGGGTACACTATCCCTATCCGGCAGGAGATTTTTTCTGCCAAAGTTTGATAAAATATTCACAATTTCAAAGGAGGAAACCATCATGGCTGCACGCATCGTGCTCAACACCATCTCCTACCACGGCAAAGGCGCTATCGCCGAGATCCCCGGCATCCTCAAAACCCGCGGCTACCAGAAGGCCTTCGTCTGCTCCGACCCCGATCTGATTAAGTTCGGCGTGACCGGCAAGGTGACCGCCCTGCTGGATGCAGAAAACATCCCCTACGTGATCTTTGACGACATCAAGCCCAACCCCACCATTGAAAACGTGCAGGCTGGCGTGGAAGCCTACAAGGCCTCCGGCGCGGATTGCATCGTCACCATCGGCGGCGGCTCCTCCATGGATACCGCCAAGGGCATCGGCATCATCGTCAACAACCCCGAGTATGCCGACGTGCGCTCTCTGGAAGGCGTTGCCCCCACCAAGAACCACGCTGTGTTCACCATCGCCGTGCCCACCACCGCCGGTACCGCTGCTGAGGTGACCATCAACTACGTTATCACCGACGTGGAAAAGAAGCGCAAGTTCGTCTGCGTGGATACCAACGACATTCCCGAAATCGCCGTGATCGACCCCGATATGATGGCTACCATGCCCAAGGGCCTCACCGCTGCCACCGGTATGGACGCCCTCACCCATGCCATCGAAGGCTACATCACCAAGGCTGCCTGGGATATGACCGACATGTTCCATCTCCATGCTATCGAACTGATCGCCAAGCACCTGCGCGGCGCTGTGGAAAACACTCCCGAAGGCCGCGAAGGCATGGCTCTGGCCCAGTATGTGGCTGGCATGGGCTTCAGCAACGTGGGCCTGGGCATCGTCCACTCCATGGCCCATGGTCTGGGCGCCCTGTATGATACCCCCCACGGTGTTGCCAACGCCATCATCCTGCCCACCATCATGGAATACAACGCCCCCTGCACCGGCGAAAAGTACCGCGACATCGCCAAGGCCATGGGCGTTGCCGGCACCGAGACCATGACTCAGGAAGAATACCGCAAGGCCGCTGTGGATGCCGTTAAGCAGCTGGCTGCCGATGTGGGCATTCCCGCCGACCTGAAGGCCATCGTCAAGGACGAGGATGTGCAGTTCCTGGCTGAGTCCGCCTACGCGGATGCCTGCCGCCCCGGCAACCCCCGCGACACCTCCGTGGAAGAAATCGCCGCCCTGTACCGCAGTCTCATGTAAAACCGGGTGATCCCAAGGGCTCTGCCCTTCGGAAGCTTGCCAAGGGCTCTGCCCTTGGATCCCGCTTAAGGGCTACAAGCCCTTAAGAATCCCATATTTCCGCCCATTTTATGGGCGGAAATTTTTCGTCTGGCGTACAATAAAAAATGCCGCCGCTGGTCGTTTCATCAATCGAAAGACCAGCGGCGGTTTACTTTTTCTTTGATAAGGGCCTATAATGGCACGTTACGTTGCGCTGCCTCTTTGCAGTTTTCTCAGCCGCTTGACCGCGTACATCCGTTCATCGCTTTCCCGGATGCAGTGCTCCAGCGTAACGCTGGGATCCAGCTGGGTGGTATACCAGCCGGTGGACATAGCCGCTTCGTATTGGGTGCCGTTTTCCCGATTGAGCAATTCCAGATCTGCCTCAATGGCGGCAATGGCGCGCTGCGCGCCCTGCTCATCGCACTGCGGCAGGAACAGCAGGAACTCATCACCGCCGATACGGGCCGATACCGCGCCTGCCCAGTTCAGGCGGCGCAATACGCTGGCCACTGTTTGCAGCGCGTCATCGCCCGCGCCGTGACCATAGGTATCGTTGATCGGCTTCAGATTATCCATATCGAAGGTGAGAACCGTTACCGGCTCGCCAGCGCGGCAACGGACATCCCATGTGGGGGTAACGATCTCTTCCAGGCCCCGGCGGTTGTACAAGCCCGTCAGCGGGTCGGTGATGCTGGACAGCCTGCGTTCTTCATACAGCTTTTGCAACTTCTGCTGGTTGAACAGATGCCGCAGAGCGCTGGAGATGGTCACATTCCATTGGTGGAAGAAGATGCTGGGGATATGCCCATCATCGTAGCGGATCAGGCAATATCCAAAGATACTATTGCGCTGATGCAGCAGACGCACGAAGAAGGACTGCGGTTCATCGCAATTCCATACCCAATCTGGCAGCAACTGATCCCGGCGGATCTGCTCCATGGGCATGCCCAGATCCTCATGATCCCGCATGCAGGAAACCAGCGATGCGTGATCCGTCAGCACTTCGGCATAGCCATCCCGCTCGCCGGTACCGGGTTCGTTTTCAAAGCAGCACAGATAGAAATCGCGCATTTCCGGTACATCCAGCCGCTTGCGCATGATGGTGGTATGCATCTCTTCCACCGTTTTGGCTGCATTCATGTCGATGGAAAAATACATCTGGGAGGTTTCTCTCAGGCGGATGCGCTGCATTTGCAGGGAATCCTCCAACAGCCGCGCCTGACGGGCATCCCGCTGCTCATCCCATGCGCAGCCGCAACTTCTGCGCACAATCAGTTTCGCAGACAGACCGATATCGCGGAGGGTTTCATCGATAACGCCCTTCTCCCGCTGCTGAATCCGATCCTCCAGAACGGAGAAGGCGTTGGCAATCATGCCCTCGTAGTCCTGCTCGATCGTGGTCAGTGGCGTGGAGAACGCTGCCTGGTCTTCCACGTTGTCAAAGCCGGTGACGCAAACATCCTCGGGCACCCGGTAACCGCGCTTTTCCAACTCTTCGATCACAGACTGGGCCATGTAGTCGTTGGCGCATACAATCGCCTCCGGCTGGCCTCCTTCAAAGAAATAATCGCAGGCCACATCACCGCCGCTGCGCCACATGGTGCCGTAATGCACGGCGTTCTTCGGCAGGGGCAGGTTATGCTTTGCCATTTCGTCATAGTAGCACTTCAGGCGGACTTCGCTGTCCGGATGGCCCTGAAAACCTGCCAGAAAATGAACCCGCGTGTAGCCATGGTCATCCAGAAGGTGCTTGATCAGAGGACGGATGGCGTTTTCCTCATCGGTATGCACCCGGTCATACGGCGCGTTATGGTCGCGGATGGCAACCACCGGACAGGTGACACGGGTTTTCAACATCTGATACAGCTGCTCCTGAAAGCCTTCCATCTGGTAGGTATCCGGCGTGATGATCAGGCCGTCCAGCTTTTCCACCGGTGCAAAGGTAAACATTTCCCGCTCCAGCAAATCATAATAATTCTCGCTGTTGCGGTGGCCCAGCGTGGCAAACACCAGCACGTTCAGATTGCGCTTTCTGCCCTGTTCCTGCACGACGCGGTACACAGTATTTTCAAAGAAAAAACCAGTACGGTTGATAAAAACACCAATGGTTTTCCGCTTGCTGCTGAGCATGCTGTTTCTCCTTTCCGGGGTACTATTGCCTGCGGACAAATCGCAGGCATACAAGTGACAGAAATTTCCGGTTACATATGTAACCATTCTTCTGCTACCTTCAGATAGGATTTAGTATATCACTTTTTCGGTTTTTTGCAACCTTTTCGGCAAATTGTTCCCTGATTGTTCATTTTTTGCCCGCATGTGTCACACCTCCCGCTCTCCAAGTTACTTTCCCATGTGACCAAGCGCCGTATTTCCTCCGTCCCATCCATTGACAAGAAGTTCACAAAGCGGTAAGGTATATCGTAACCATTTTCAAGGAGGGTTTCCGATGAAGAAGGCTCTGGTATCCGTTACCGGTGTGGACCGCCCCGGCATCATTGCCAAGGTTTCCACCGCACTGTATGAAATGAACGTAAACGTGCTGGAGATTTCCCAGACCATTCTGGACGGTTATTTCACCATGCTGATGATCGTGGATATGACCGCCTGCACCGCTGCGTTTGAGGATGTAATCAAGAAGCTGAACACCGTTGGCGAAGAGCTGGGCGAGCTTGTGCAGATCCAGCGCGCCGATATTTTTGATGCCATGCATCGGATCTGAGGTGCCACATGATCGAGGTAAATGAAATTCTGCAAACCATGCAGATGATCCACGAGCAACACTTTGACATCCGCACCATCACCATGGGCATCAGCCTGCTGGACTGCAAAAAGAGCACCGATGCGGAGACCGCCGAGTGCGTCTACGAAAAGGTGACCCGCTGCGCAGGCCGCCTGGTGGCGGTGGGCGAAGAGCTGGAAGCGGAACTGGGTGTGCCGATCGTCAACAAGCGCATCAGCGTAACGCCCGTGAGCATGATCTGCGGCAACAATCCCCTGCTGATCGGTCAGGCGCTGGACAAAGCTGCCAAGACAGTGGGCGTAAACTTTATCGGCGGCTTTGGCGCGCTGATGCACAAGGGATCCACCCGGGCTGAGGAATGCCTGCTGGAAGCTATGCCCGAGGTGTTTGCCAAGACCGAGCGGCTCTGCGGCAGCGTGAACGTGGGTTCCACCCGCAGCGGCATCAACATGGATGCCGTGCGCAAGATGGGCCATGTAATCAAGAAAACCGCCGAACTGACCGCCGATACCGACGGCTTTGGCTGTGCCAAGATCGTGGTGTTTGCCAATGCGGTGGAAGACAACCCCTTCATGGCAGGCGCGTTCCACGGTGTGGGCGAGCCCGAGTGCGTCATCAATGTAGGCGTCAGCGGCCCTGGCTGCGTGCAGCGCGCCCTGATGGATGTACACGGTCAGCCCTTTGATGTGGTAGCGGAAACCATCAAGCGCACCGCTTTCAAGATCACCCGCGTGGGCGAATTGGTAGCGCAGGAAGCCGCCAAGCGTCTGGGCGTGCCCTTTGGCATCGTGGACCTGTCGCTGGCTCCCACCCCCGCCCGGGGCGACAGCGTGGCCTACATCCTGCAGGAGATGGGTCTGGAAATGACCGGCGCTCCCGGCACCACTGCCGCGCTGGCCATGCTCAATGACATGGTCAAAAAGGGCGGCGTGATGGCTTCCAGCCATGTGGGCGGCCTCAGCGGCGCTTTCATCCCCGTCAGTGAGGATATCGGCATGATCGAAGCCGCTGCCTGCGGCGCTTTGACCCTGGAAAAGCTGGAAGCCATGACCTGCGTGTGCTCTGTGGGTCTGGATATGATCGCCGTGCCCGGTGATACCTCCGCCGCCACCATCTCCGGCATTATCGCCGACGAGGCGGCCATCGGCATGGTCAATAACAAGACCACCGCCGTGCGCGTCATCCCCGCCTGGGGCAAAAAGGCCGGGGAAACGGTCAACTTCGGCGGCCTTCTCGGCTACGCCCCCATCATGCCCGTGAACACCTACAAAAACGACGATTTCATCGGCCGCGGCGGCCGCATTCCCGCGCCTCTGCACAGTTTGAGAAATTGACGGTATGCTTTGCGAGAGAGGGTCTTTCTTTTAGGAAAAAGAAAGACCCTCTCTCGCGCTCTC
>SVGQ01000112.1 GCA_015056245.1 Clostridiales bacterium
GTCCGGCACTTCGCCCTCGGAGCTCACATACACGCGGCCATACCTGCTGAGCTTTTTGACCAGCTCGATCTTGCCCTGATCATCAAGCCCCTTCTTGCCGATATCGTGGCTGGCGTTCCACGCCACAAAACGTACCAGAATGTAGGGCTCGTCAGGGTTGAAGCCCACATCCCGGAGCACCTGCTTATCCGGCGTGAACACGGATGGATGCAGGTAGAACAGTTCCTTGTAGGTATCCACCCGCTCCTGGCAGGGGCCCAGATCCGTCAGGAAGGTGCGGGGCGTGAGGATCTTGGTGGACAACCGCTTGCAGATACGCAGGCTGAACTTGCTCACCTCAGTATCCTCATAGACGATGTGGGGCTTGCGCACGATCCACGAAGCAATGGACAGCATGGGCGCGGCGCGACCGATCATGATGTCCGGCTTGAAGCGCAAGGCTGCCAGAGTGAACTGGACCGTCAGTTTCAGGAACAGAAACGCCTTCTCGACCGGGTTCTTGCCGGTGGTTTTGGCGCAGCGGATATAGGGAATGCCGTAAGAATCCAGCAGCTTGGAGTTGCCGTCCTTCTCAGCCACGAAACACATCAGCTCGTCGCCCCGCTCCTGCATTTTCCACAGGATGTGGTGGAACTGGTGCACCCATGCCGGATGGGTAAAGCAGATCATGGCTTTCATTGCTCATCCTCCTTGCTCACTTCGATTTCCATCTTGCGCACCCGGTACTGCACATCCTCCAGCAGCTTGCGGTTATCGCTGATCAGATCAGCCTGGATGCCGGCGATCAGGAACTGTACGCTGATCATCAGCAAAAGGGCGCACAGGATCAGGGACTGCACATGACCGCTGCCGGAACCGGTGGAAGCGAAGATCCACAGGAAGCGGATGCCCAGCGCCAGACCGGGAATGCCGAACAGCAGGCTCAGGATGCCGAAGAAGCGCATAGGCTTGTACATGGCAAAGGAGCGAACAATCACGGAGGAAGAACGCTTCATGTACTTCCACATGCTCTTGAACAGGCGGGAGGGACGCAGATCCGGGTTGGTGCGGATGGGCACGCTGGTCATGGCAGTGCGGTTCCAGCCCGCCTGAATGATGGTTTCCAGCGTGTAGGTGTACTCATTGACCACATTAAGGCGCAGGGCGGCTTCCCGGCTGTAGGCGCGGAAACCGCTGGGCGCATCGGGGATATCCGTGTTGGATACCACGCGCACCACCCAGCTGCCCAGATGTTGGAACATCTTCTTTTTCCAGGAGAAATGCTCGGTTTCGTCAATGGGACGCTCGCCGATGACGATATCTGCCTTTTCCTTCAGGATGGGCTCCACCAGCTTGGCGATATCCTCGCCGCAGTACTGGTCATCCGCGTCGGTATTGACGATGATATCCGCGCCCAGATGCAAACAGGCATCGATACCCGCCATAAAGCCCTTGGCAAGGCCCTTGTTCTGCTTGAAGGAAACGATATGGTTCACGCCCCAGTCACGGGCCACCTGCACGGTGTCATCCTGGGAACCATCGTTAATGATCAGCACTTCGATCTCGTCCACGCCGTCGATGTGGCGGGGCAGGTGATCCAGTGCCACTTGCAGGGTTTCAGCTTCGTTGTAGCAGGGAATCTGAATGATCAATTTCATTGGTGTTTCCTCCCGATCATAGGTTTGGCAAGCGCGCACAGCCAGAGCAGCATGGGCGCGCACAGGTACATGGGCATGGAATAGCGGAAGTAACCATTGACCGCCGACAAGCCGCAGCCTGCCAGCGTAAAGAGCATGGGCACAGAGGCGATCAGATACCGGCTCTTGCCCCTGCCCAGCAGCAACGCGAAGGCATACAGGGTGATCCAGCCGTACAAGCCCGGGGCCACCAGCGCCCGGTACAGGGGATTCTTTGCCAGTTCATCGGTGAAGCGGATCAGCAGATGGCAGCGGGGATTCTCCGAATACTTGAACAAATGATCCATCTCCGTGGTGGAGCGCTGCCGCCCGATGAGGAAGGTGGGCTTGATCTGGCTCATAAAGCCGGGATACAAATAGCCGTAGGTATTATGGAATGTGGCGGACAGGCTGGTGCCGGGATACTTCACCGCCAGCCGAGGCCAAGTGCGGAAGAAAGCAGCCTTTGCCTCCGGGGTGGCATCGGTACGCCACAGGTTTTTGATGGGATCGCTGAGCTCGCCATTGTATGCGTCGGATACTTTGCCCAGTTCCAGCACACCATCCAGCGCTGCGGCCTCTTCCTCCGTCAGTTCATGGGTGGCGGCGATGCGGGCCACTTGCTGCAGGGGCAGGGAGTATTCCTCGGTTTCCGGCATGGGAGCCACATTCAGCACCGGCAGCATCAGCCGGATCCCCGCGAACACGCACACCGCGCACAGGATGGACAGTGCCGGAGCCACCCACAGCTTCGCAGCCCGGCGGGTTTTCTCCAGTGTCCACAGCAGCAGACCAGCCAGCGTCAGCACCGCCAGATACATGCCCGGATTGCGCAGCAGCACGCACAGAACGGAAGCCGCCATCATAAACAGGGTGTTCCAACGGTTGGGCTTTTCTTCCTCGCACAGCTGGTGGCAGCAGAGCATCAGCCACAGCACCGCCATGGCGAAGTTGGTATCCTTACCCACGCAGAAGGCATACAGCGGGAAGATGGGATTGACGGCAAAGAACACCAGCGAGCCTGTGCCCAGCCAGCGGGGCGCGCCGGAGCGCATCATCCGGGCAATGAGCACGCCCAGGAGCCATGCCATCAGAATGGACTGAATGCCGCAGTAGAGAATAATCGTGATATCGCCATTGCCCAGCTTCACGCCCACAAAGCGGAAGCAGTGCAGCAGCATGGTCTGGAAAATGGGATTGGCGTTGCCCAGAGGCCTCAGGCCAATGGCCTCCATGATCATGGTCAGGCTGTCGGTGGACAGGGTGCCCGGGAAGATGAAAAACAGATACGGCAGCCAGCAGGCGTACAGGATCAGAGCGTACTGCCAGAAGGGGCGGGCCTTGCGGGGCTGTTCCGGCTCATGGGTTTCGCCGCTGCACAGGGCATGGGTCAGCAGCGCCATACCTGCCGCATACAGCGGGGTGCGGCCCAGCCATTGCAAAGCCGCCAGCGCCGGCTGACCTTTCACCAGCGCGGCAGAACCCACCGCGCCATAGCTCTGGCCCAATACCATGATCGCCGCAAACACAGCCGAAAGCGCCCACAGGCGTTTCATGCCGAAACAGAGAGGATGACGCAGGGCTTCCCGGTACAAAAGCCACAGGGCAAACGCCGCCAGCGCCCATACCGCGCCGCCGGACAGGATGCTGCCCGGTGCAGGCTGCGGCACCAGCGTCACGCCCAGCCCCACAAGGGTGATGCCGCTTAATACAAAAGCCATCCAGACCTTCGGGGCGGCTGCCTGCGCTTTGCCTTGCATGCGCCTTCTCCTCCTTGACACAAATATTCAGTTTATTTTAGTGTTTTTTCGCGTATCTGTCAACGGAGACGCACGTTCGCAGGCTTCGGAAAAGTGCTTGCAAATGCATATATCAAAAGGGTTTCCGGTTGAGCAACCCCATCGTGTACAATTCGGGGGAATTTTTCCTTTTTCGCACATCCCACAATACACGCTGTCCGCGCCCGGCAAGAGTCAGTTGCACGAAATGAAAAATCAGTTTTTTTCCGCGCTTTCATTGACACTGCGCCTATCTATCCACTATAATATTTTGGTATGTGTATGTCCGCTGAATGCGGTTATCAATACATCATTGCAGTTTATTGCTAAAGGAGAGACCCTGTTATGAAGACCTACAAAGCCGCTGAGTTGCGCGCCATGTTCCAGCAGTTCTTCAAGGATCATGGTCATGCTGTCATCTCCAGCGCCAGCCTGATTCCCGAAAACGACCCCACCGTGCTGTTCACCACCGCCGGCATGCATCCCCTGGTTCCCTATCTGATGGGCCAGAAGCATCCCGCCGGTACCCGCCTGACCGACGTGCAGAAGTGCGTCCGTACCGGCGATATTGACGACGTGGGCGATTTCAGCCACCTGACCTTCTTTGAAATGCTGGGCAACTGGTCTCTGGGCGACTATTTCAAGCAGGAAATGATCCCCTGGAGCTGGGAGTTCCTCACCAGCGAAAAGTACCTGGGCCTGCCCAAGGAAAAGCTGGCTTTCTCCGTCTTTGCCGGTGACGAGGACTGCCCCCGCGACGAAGAGAGCGCCCAGCTGTGGCGTGACTGCGGCGTGGCTGATGACCACATCTTCTTCCTGCCCAAGGAAAACAACTGGTGGGGCCCCGCTGGCCTGACCGGTCCCTGCGGCCCCGATACCGAGATGTTCATCATCACCGACAAGGAGCCCTGCGGCCCCGACTGCTCCCCCGCCTGTTCCTGCGGTCGTTATCTGGAGATCTGGAACGACGTGTTCATGCAGTACAACAAGCAGGCTGACGGCACCTTCGTGCCCCTGAGCCAGAAGAACGTGGATACCGGCATGGGTCTGGAGCGCACCATCTGCGTGCTCAACGGCAAGAAGTCCGTGTACGAGACTGAGCTGTTTGAAAACATTCTGGGCAAGATCGCTGAGCTGTCCGGCAAGACCTACGGTCAGGACGAGGAAACCACCAAGGCTTTCCGCATCATCGGCGACCACATGCGTACCTCCACCTTCATCATGGGCGACGACCGCGGCGTGAGCCCCTCCAACATGGATCAGGGCTATGTGCTGCGCCGCCTCATCCGCCGCGCTGTACGCTACGGCATGAGCCTGGGCATGCCCGACGGCTTCACCGGTCAGATCGCCAAGGTGATCATCGACCAGTACAAGGATGTGTATCCCGAGCTGGAGCGCAACGAAGCTTTCGTGATGGAACAGCTCTCTCTGGAAGAGACCCGCTTTGCCAAGACCCTGCGTCAGGGCGAGAAGGAATTCGACAAGATCTACAACAACATCCAGAATACCCGCGCTACCCTGAACGCTATCCTCGCCGCTGAGGACAAGGTGGCTCTGGCTCAGGAGTACGCTCAGATCAAGAAGCTGCGCCCCTCCCCCGACATGATGCCCATCATCGAGGCCGCCAAGGCTGGCGACGAAGCTGCTCTCGTGGCTGCCGTCAACACCCGTCTGGATACCCTCACCACCATGGATGGCCGCAGCGCCTTCAAGCTGTACGACACCTATGGCTTCCCCATCGAGATGACCATCGAGCTGGCTAACGAAAAGGGCCTCAAGGTGGACGAAGCGGACTTTGCCGAGCGCTTCAAGCAGCATCAGGCCACCTCTCAGGCTGGCGCTGAGCAGCGCTTCAAGGGCGGCCTTGCCGACCACAGCGCCCAGACTGCCCGCCTGCACACCGCCACCCACCTGATGCACACTGCCCTGCGCAAGGTGCTGGGCGACGAAGTGGCTCAGAAGGGCTCCAACATCACCGCCGAGCGTCTCCGCTTCGACTTCTCCTTCGGCCGCAAGATGACCAAGGAAGAGATCGCCGAGGTGGAAAAGCTGGTCAACGAAGCCATCGAAGCCAAGGCTCCCATCACCTGCCGCGAAATGACCGTGCCCGAAGCCAAGGCGGAAGGCGCTATCGGTCTGTTCGAGAGCAAGTACGGCGAGCTGGTCAAGGTGTACACCATGGGCGAGTTCTCCAAGGAAATCTGCGGCGGCCCCCATGCCGAGAACACCGGCGACCTGAAATCCTTCAAGATCCTCAAGGAAGAAAGCTCCTCCGCTGGCGTGCGCCGCATCAAGGCGGTTATTGGGACCACGGCGGACGAATAATGGGGATGACGAGGGTGGGGCTCTGCCCCACACCCCGGCAGGGGGATAATCCCCCTGCACCCCGTGCATTGCGCCCATTTCATGGGCGCAAAAGAGCGATTTATTTGTTGCTTGCGTTTGATTAGGTGTTGCCACTTCATGATCGTATGACGTTGATACGATCATCGGCGCTCCTTTATCAATAACCCACCTTTTGCCCGTGCAAAGCACGGGCAATAATGGGTCAAGGGGCGAGGCCCCTTGTCAGGGGTTCGGGGGTGAAACCCCCGAATTCGTCCCCCCCTCTCCAAAACCTCTGCGCCACCGCATGTTTTGTTACAGATGAATTGTTCTCAGGATTCGTCTGCGCAAACAAGCGGTGGCTTTTTGCATCCCTTTTTTCCTCTGGGCCAAGGCACAGAAGCCGTATGAAACAGAGGGCGCTGCATCCTATCAAAGACGGAGGTGAAAGAGAAAATGGAAATCAATCTGGAGAAAATGACAAAGCAGGCAGACCAACAGCGGCAATGGCAGGAAGAAGAGGTCCATCTGGCGGCGACGCTGGAGGTGGTTGACGGAGAAAAGCAAAAAGTGGAGGACAAACTGGGCATCGTGGATGGCAACGACCGTTTCATCCATGTGCTGGATGACGGCTCCAACGATGCGGTGGTGCAGCAGTTTCTGGTGAAGAATCAACTGCGTACCCTGCACCAGCTGCGCCTCAGCCAGCGGCAACCGTATTTCGCCCGGCTGGATTTTACCCCGGATCAGAGCCGCCACAAGGCCGACTGGCTGAAGGCGGGCGAATTGAGCCGGGTCTATGTAGGCCGCTGGGGCGTGATTCAGACGCCGGAATACAAGGTTTGGGTGGCTGACTGGCGCAGCCCGGTGGCAAACCTGTACTATTCCGGGCAGGTAGGCCGGGTCAGCTACGAGTGCCCAGACGGCAGCGTGTATGGCGAATTGAGCCTGAAACGCATGCTGTCCGTGGAGGATGGGCAGTTGACCGGCATGCAGGATACCGGCCTTGCAGGGCAGGAAAAGTTTCTGACGGATGCCCTGAGCCAACTGACCAGCGCGCGTCTTCGGGAAGTGGTCACCACCATACAGGCCGAGCAGAACACGGTCATTCGTGCCGATCCCATGCAGCCCCTGTGCGTACAGGGCGTAGCCGGCAGCGGCAAGACCACCATCGCCCTGCACCGGATCGCATGGATCCTGTACCGGCTGCAAAAGACCCTGACGCCCCAGCAGCTGCTGATCCTTGCCCCCAACCCGCTGTTTTTGAGCTACATCAGCAAGGTGCTGCCGGATCTGGGCGTGGATGATGTGCGACAGATCACCTTTGAAGGGTTGAGCCGTCAGATGCTGGGCAAGCGCATGCCCAAGCTGGAGGATGTGCCCCAACTGCGGCTCAGGCTCACCATGAGCAAAGAGGAGCGGGATCAGCTGGACGATATTCTTCGCCGGAAGGGATCGCTGGCGCTGTATGAAGATATCCAAGCATTCCTGCGCTGGTGGGAGGAAGAATGCCTGCCCAAGGAGGATCTGCGTCTGGGCAGCACCGTACTGATGACCAGAGAAGAAATTCAGCGGTACTGTCTCACGGATTTCCGTCACTTCCCCATTGCGGCGCGGATTCAGGAACTGCTGAAGGTAGTACGCAACCGACTGGGCACTGTAATGGAGAAGCTGCGGCTGGCGATCACAGATGCTGCTGACAAAAAGCTGGATGTACTGCTGCACAGTCTGCCGGATGGCCCGGAACGCCGCCAGAAGGCGACTGCGCTGCTGGATAGCCGGGATCAGCGGCTGCGGGAGCTGGATGAGCTGAAAAAGACCTTCCCAAAGCAGGTGGAATCCCGCTTTGGCACCATGAACCTGTTGGAGGTATATCAGCTGTTCTGGCAGCGAATGGCGCAGGAGGACGCAGCCTGCCAGCCCGCCTGCGAGACCGTTCAATTGCGGGTAGCCAAAAAGAAAGCCGCCCGGGAGGATCTGCCTGCCCTGCTGGCCCTTGCCAAGGGACTCTATGGCCTCAGCGTGCCGGATGTGCGCCATGTGGTCATCGATGAAGCGCAGGATGTGCCGCCCTTGCAGGTGAAGATCCTCCGGGAGATTTTCCAGCACGATGCGTTCACCTTGGTGGGCGATCTGTGCCAAGGCATCTGCGGGGACGGCGGCATCCGTCAATGGAGCGACCTGAGCGAGGGCGTCTTCAAAAAGCCTGTGGAAGTGGTGGCCCTCAGCACCGCCTACCGCAGCACCGCTGAGATCACCGAGGCAGCCCTGTCCGTGATCCACCGGCATCCGGTGGATGGCGTAGGTCACACCCAGCCCGTATTGCGCCACGGGGACAAGCCTGTGCTGAAATGCTGCCAGAATGCCAAAGAGCAGGCACAGGCGGCGCTGTCCATCATCCGTGGGTGGCAGAGCGAAGGTTTCCGTGGCATCGGCGTGGCGGTGAAGGATGCCAAGGCTGCCAAGAAGCTGCACAAAGCCTTGCAGGACGCAGGCCTCACCGAAGCCCGGCTGGTTACCGAAGGTGACGAAAGCTTCGAGGGAGGCGTTCAGATCATGGATGCTGGCGTGGTCAAGGGACTGGAATTCGACTGCATGCTCATCGCCGATGCGGACGCGGACACCTATCCTGACCAGCGGTTCTATGCCAAGCTGTTCTATGTGCTGTGCACCCGCCCCCTGCACCGGCTGAGCCTGTGCTGTGTGGGCGAGCCGGCGGCTCATCTGGAAAACGCAGCGGTGACGCTTGTGTAAACAGCCAACAAACGCTACAGAATACGGTTGAGCGGCATATCAACCACAACCATGAAAAACTTTCCCCTTCCTCGATCCCCAAGCATTGGAGGTTTCTGCATGAACACGTTTTCCCTGATTTATGAACAGGTGGCCCGTATTCCCCGGGGGCGGGTCTGCACCTATGGGCAGATCGCCCGGCTGGTGGGCAATCCCCGGCTGTCCCGGGTGGTGGGCTATGCCCTGAAAGCCGCGCCGGATTCTTTGCCCTGCCAGCGGGTGGTCACCAAGGATGGCGGGTTATCTGATGCATTTACGCCTTTGGGCAAGGAGACCCACCGGATGCTTTTGGAGATGGAGGGGGTTACCTTCACGCCGGATGGACGGGTGGAGATGGAGAAGTATTTCTGGGCAGGGGTATAACACTCAGGATTTCCCACAGGAAAACAACCGTTGCCAAATCACCGGCAACGGTTCAGACTGTCAAACAACCCATGGAGGTATTGGAGGGCCGCAGCCCTCCAATTGCCAAACCGAAACCAGCGGCGTGTACGGTGGTTTCGGAACCCTTGCGCAGCAAGGGGCTCCTATCGCCGTTTGCC
>SVGQ01000007.1 GCA_015056245.1 Clostridiales bacterium
GCCGCCCAGCGATGGGTGCGCAAAAGCCCGGCAGCCAGCTGCTGACCCATGCTGAGCCAACGCTGGGCGGCGGCATCCTTCTGGGGCTGGGAGAAGAAATAGGGTTCCTCTGTGCCGGGAAGCATGCCCCACTCGCATACCATCCGCTGGGCCAGCACAGCCGCCTTTTCGATATCATTGGCTGCGCCGTTGGTCACATGATCCGGTCCGCAGAGCAGCATTTCCGCCTCCCGCCCGATCAGCGCCACGGCGATATGGTGCAGCAATTCCTGTTTGCGGTGAAAGAGCTTCTCCGGCGGGATCGCCATACTGTAGCCCGCAGCCCCCTTGCCGGTGGGAATGATGGATACCTTGCGGATACAGCTGTCCGGCAGGAGGATCGCCGTGGCAAGGGCATGGGCTGCCTCGTGGGCGGCGGTCAGCTCCCGCTCCTGCTGCTGCCTGAGGGGATTGCGCTCCTGCCCGAAGAGCAGGGTATCCATGGCCTTGTGGATGTCCTGCTGGCTGATGGCAGGGCTGCCCCGCTTCACCGCCAGAATGGCGGCTTCATTGAGCAGACCTTCCAGCCGCGCACCGGAGAACAAAGCCGTCTGGGCGGCGATCTGGCTCAGATTCACTGTATCATCCATGGGTTTTTGCCGGGCGTGGACAGCCAGGATCATCTCCCGCTCCCGAAGCCCCGGCAGCGGCACCTCGATATGCCGGTCAAACCGTCCCGCCCGGAGCAGGGCTTCATCCAGCGTATCGATGCGGTTGGTGGCAGCCAGCACCACGATGCCGTGCTGGTCGTGGAATCCGCTCATCTCGGACAGAAGCGCATTGAGGGTCTGCTCCCGCTCGTCACTGCGGTTATCCCGCTTTTTGCCGATGGCATCGATCTCGTCAAAGAAGATCACCGCCCGGCCTGCCTTGCGGGCCTTGGCAAACAGGCTGCGGATGCGGCTGGCGCCCACGCCCACATACATCTCCACAAAATCCGCGCCATTGACGGCGAAGAAAGGCACCCCCGCCTCCCCGGCAAGGGCACGGGCCATGAGGGTCTTGCCTGTGCCTGGCATGCCATGCAGCAGCACCCCCCGGGGAATGTGCGCCCCCATGCGGGCAAAATCCTCCGGGCGGCGGATGAAGTCCACCAGATCCCGCAGGCTGTCCATGGCTTCATCATTGGCAGCCACATCCGCAAATCCCACCGCAGGGATCTCCCGGGCGGCAATAGGTCCGGCAGCCTGGGCAAAGCTGCGCTCCTGCTGCTTCTCCCTGCCGGATGTGATCAGCATGGCGCACAGCAGCACAAGGATCAGCACTCCGTAGGGCAGCGCATCGGCTCCGCTGCCGCCGGTCAAAAACAATGAAATGAGTAGAATCACAACACAAAGGCCTGCGGGCAGCAACGCCCGGCCCCGCTTGATGCTTGACGGCATACCGTCCACCTCCTGATGATTGCACAGGCAGTATACAGGACGGACAAACCGCATGTAAATGGTTGATTTTTCTACGTTTTCCACGGTTTTTGCAGGGAAAAAACGCGCATAGTAGCCAAAGGCGGGTCATTGTACGAAAAATGCGGTTCTGGATCCCGCCGGGTCTGGAGGGATGACGGATGAAAAAGGCAAAGGAACCAGCAAAAAGTGTACAGCGTCCCAAGGACGAAGGGGCCGTTCCGGCTCAGGGAACTGCGCCTGATGAAACGGTGGTGTCCAGTGGCGGCGATCAGCAGAAAAAGGGGCAGATGCAACCATCCGGTGACCCAAAGTTGTTACAGGATGTTAAAAACACCCCACAAAAGGAGCAAAAAGTGGCGCAAAGTGGCGATGAGCGATCCTCCGCCCCCACAGGCGAGGCGGACGATGCAGCCACCAACAGCGGATCCGAAAAGTCCAGTTCACTGTCCCCTACCCCCCGCCAAAAGCGCAAAGCCCAGCGGACTGACCAGCGGGCGCACCGCAAGGAAGAAGCCGCCCAGCGCAAGGCACAGCGGCTGTTGTGGCAGGAAGAACGGGAGCAGCAGATCCGGGAGGCCAGACACCGCAAGCCGGATATCCGGGGCCGGGCAGCCGGGCGCATCTACCGGCAGCGGAAGCGTCAGGGCAGGCAATTGGGCACGCCGGATCTGCGAAAGGCAGGATTCCCGGAAAAGAAGCATCCTCTGCGCCGGGCGGGCATGGCGCTGCTGGGAGTGGTTTTGCTGCTGGGATCGGTGGGATTTTATGTGCTGGATGTGCCCAGCTGGCAGCGGCTGGACATCCGCAAGATCACCGCGGCTCCGCAGACCGGGCGCATGTTCGACAATCAGGGGGAATTGATCGCCACCATCCGGGGCAGCCAGAACCGGGTGGTGATTCCGCTGGAACAGATCCCCCGACAGATCCGGGATACCTTCATCGCAGCGGAGGATTTGCGGTTCTATCAGCACCACGGGGTGGATGTGGTGCGCCTGTTCGGCGCGCTGGCAGCCAATATCCGGGAGGGCGGCTATGCTCAGGGCGGCAGTACCATCACCATGCAGCTGATCCGTCAGAGCCACCTGAGCACCAAAAAGACCATCAGCCGCAAGGCAGAGGAGATCGCGCTGGCCTTGCAGCTGGAAGCCCGCATGAGCAAGGATGAGATCCTTGCCATGTACCTGAACTACATCTATTTCGGCAATGGAGCCTATGGCATACAGGCCGCCGCCCGCACCTATTTCGGCGTGGATGCTGCCGACCTGACCCTTGCCCAGACGGCCTCTTTGGCGGCTGCCATCAAGGCCCCCAGCTATTATGCGCCCCATGCAAACCAGCAGAACAACCTGAACCGCCGGGGCTACATCCTCTCCACCATGCTGGCTCAGGGGATGATCACTCAGGAGGCATACAACGAGGCCAACGCCGAGGAGCTGGTACTGGCGGAGCAGCCCCCGGAGGAGCTGACCTACGGCTGGTTTGTGGATGCGGCGCTGGATGAAGCGGAGCAGATACTGGGTCTGAGCAGCGATCAGGTGCTGACCGGCGGTTTCACCATTGAAACCACCCTGAGCCGCACCCATCAGGACGCGCTGGATACGCAGTTTACCAAAGACCTGTTTCCGGCCAAGGCCAGCGACGGCACCCAGGTGCAGGGAGCTGCGGCCTGTGTGGATGTGCGCACCGGTCAGGTGCTGGCAGTGGTAGGCGGGCGGGAGTATCAGGTGCGGCGGGGCTTCAACCGGGCCACGGATTTGCGCCGCCAGCCCGGTTCTGCCTTAAAGCCTCTGGTAGCCTACGCTCCCGCCATTGACCGCTACGGCTACATGACCGCCAGCGTCCTCAAGGATGAGCCAACCAACTTTGGCGGCTACAAGCCCCGCAACGCCAGCTATACCTACTATGGCAACGTGAGCATGCGCACCGCTTTGCAGAACAGCCTGAATGTATCCACCGTGGCGCTGATGAACCAGATCGGCGTACCAGCGGGGCGGGAGTATCTGCAAAAAGTGGGGATTCCGCTGGACAATCGGGACAGCAACCTGGCTCTTGCGCTGGGGGCCATGACCTACGGCGTCAGCCCGGTGCAGCTGGCGGCGGCCTACGCTCCCTTTGCCAACGGCGGCAGCTTCTATCAGCCCCACATGATCCTGCGCATCACCGGCCCTTCCGGGGAGGTGCTCTACCAACGGCGGCAGGCCGGCACCAAGGTGCTCAAAGCCACCTCCGCTTACCTGATGACCAGCCTGCTCCAGTCCGTCACCTCCAGCGGCACCGGCGCCAAGCTCAGCGCGGCGGGCACGCCCGTGGCAGGCAAAACCGGCACCGTCAACATGACCGGCGGCGGCAACCGGGATATCTGGATGGCCTGTTACAACAGCGAGATCGCCTGTGCCTTCTGGATGGGCTTTGACGAGCCCGACCAGAACCATAAGCTGGCAGGCTGGGTCAGCGGCGGCGACAACACTGCCGCCATGGCAAGGGATTACTTCCGCGCCCTGTACAAGAACCGGGACAAGCCCCAGTTCACCCGCCCCAACGGCATCATTGCGCTGGAGATCGACAAGCAGGCCATCAAATGGCGGGGCGAGCCCATGCTGGCAGTGGATCTGACCCCCAAAAAGTACCGCTACACCGAGTACTTTACCGAGGACAACCACCCCACCAAGAAAAGCGACGTATGGACCCCTCCCCGCTCCCCCAACCGTTTCGTGGTGGGGCACAGCGATTCCGGGTATCCGCTGCTGATCATCCAGCCTGCGGATGAAGCCATCTACCGGGTGCAGCGGGATGCCTACGGAGAGAGCTTCGTGCTCACCGAGCTGTACGGCACCCCCGGCGAGACGCTCTACTACACCGACACCGCCGCCAAACCCGGCGTGATGTACACCTACCGGGTCATTCCTGTCCATGCGGAGCTATTAAACAACGGCATCCTGCTGGAGGGCGTGCAGGCGGTGCAGGTGGGCCAGTCCAAACACAGCGCCAACAGCAGCCTGTGGGACAGCCTCCGGGATCTGTTCCGGGGCCGGGACGAGGATGACGACGACGATGACGCAGTGGAAAGCATGACAGAAAACCAGACCTCCATTTTCTGGACGGAATGACCAACGCAGTGCGACGGGATGGTACAGCGAGCTGGAGACCTTTCAGGTTCTGTTATGGCAGCGCAAGGCAGGCCGCCGCAGGTTGCGTCCGTATGCGTGGCAGAATGGTTTTTCACACCCCTTCCATGCAGCGGCAGTCCTCCCCAAAACACAAACAACCGCCGGGGCGCATCCATCAGCGGATTGCGCTCCGGCGGTTTGTATGGTTTCAATGGATCCGAACGGTTTGGGATTACTCCAGACGGGCGGTGAACTTGATCAGCGTCACTGCCGGAGGATTGAACACCCGCCCTGGCAGCAGCTGCCCGGAGGGCGCGCCCAGACCCGGTGAGATATATTGATTCAGGCTGTTGATCCGCTGCATGCCCACCACGCCGTCATCGCCGGGCAGCCAGCCCTTGTTTTTCAGGTACAGCGCGTTGCCGCCGGGCAGCCGCCAGCCGCCCCCGCACAGGTCGCCGCACATCAGCAGGCTGATGTTCCGGAAGCTGAAGGGATGCACTTCCTCCGCCCACTGCAGGCTTTCCCGGATATAATCCGTATCCAGCGGCGTATGGTTCACCGCGATCTGCAGATCCTGGTCGGTCATTTCCCGCTTGGAGATCACCGTGCGCTCCATCAGCTCAATGCGGTACACCAGCGCCCGGTAGGTGGCTCCGCCCACGGAATCATACTGCATTCCCTGAGACTCCATCTCCGCTTTCTGATTGTACAGGGTGCTCAGCATGCCCTCTGCATCCACATCGTAGAGGTACTGGGGCGTGAACCACACCTTCTTTTTGCCGATCTCCAGCAATTCCGGCCTGTCCAGATAGATCGCCCCCTGATCCTGCGCCGCCAGCACCCACTTAGCCAGCACATGCGGGGTACCCCGGTTGGTGGTCAGCACCGGTGTGGGGTCCTCGTTGCCTGCAATAAAATAGATGGGGGCATCTGCATTGATCTGCTTCAGGTTATGGATCAGCGACAGGAAGGGTTCATACTCGCCGCTTTTGCCCACCATATCACCGGTGATCACCACCGCTTTATAGCTCTTGCCATTGAGCAGATTCTTCCACAGCTCCAGATCGCTGCCCACAGGGGATGCATGCAGATCGGAAATATGCAGGATCGTCAGGCCTTCGTAGGCCTTGTCCAGACCCATCATGTTGACGGATGCCGTCTCCAGCGTGATGCGGCGGTTAAAACCGGTATTGATCATCACAGCCGCGCCTGCAATGGAGGCGATCAGCAGCAACAGCAGCACAAGGCAGCCCAATCCCGGGCCTTTCTTTTTCTTTTCCACAAAGATGTACCCGTTATTGCGCCTGCCCATCCATGCCACCCCCATATCTTGTATTTCCATCATACGGTGGAACCCTGCTGCAAGTCAACCGGGTATTTCTAAGCAAAGTATTACTCTTTTTCGTAGGAATTACGCCCTTTAGATGATTGTTTGTCACATTCTGTTACAAAAGATTGAAATATGTAAAATGTGCCAATTTGTCAATATATGGTTATGGGAAAACCGCAAAAAAAGAGCGCTGATGAAGCGCTCCCGGATTGTCAAAATGAAGGGGCGAGGAGTCTCAGCCCCCGCTATCTTACACCATCTTCTTCAAAGGCACCCGCACACCCAGTTCCCTTGCCTTGATGCGCAGATCCTCCACATCATGGAACACGATGCCCTGCCATCCGGCAGTGACCGCGCCCTCGATATTCAGCGGCACATCATCAATGAACAGGCATTCTTTCGCCTCCAGACCGAACACCTGGCAGAACTTGCGATAGATCTCCTGCTGAGGTTTGACCAGCTGGTAGTCCGCGGAAACGAACTCCCCGTCAAAATACTCATGCCCGGGGATACTTTTCCAATACGCATGCAACCGCTTGCTGGCATTGGACATCAGATAGATGCCATAGCCAGCCCGGCGGCAGTCGCGCACAAACTCAGCCATGCCGGGGATCGCCAGAATGGGCCGCTCCCAGCGCATAAGCAGCTCTTCCAGCGCTTCATGAAGACGCTCCGGCAGCCGCTGCTTCACAATTTCCAGCACCTCCGGCTCCGACCGGGTGCCGCGGTCCATCTGCACCCATTCCAGCGAACGGAACAGTTCTTTCTCCATCAGCTTCTGATCAGCTTCCTCCTCCAACCCCACGCGCTCCATAAACAGCTTGGGGTCAAAACGAAGCAATACATTTCCCATATCAAAAACAATATTACGGATCATACAATCGTTCCCTTGCCTTTCCTGCGAAGGTTTATCCGGTTGTCTCCATGGCCCTTGACCATGCTGTACCTTTATTATACACGTTTTGCAGTTCAATGCAAGGCAGTTGTCGAGCCTTTCCCAGCCAGCAGGACGCGCTTTTTTCCCACTGAAAATTTCCATGGTTTTTCCGAAGGATTTTCCGTTGACACCGTCCCCAAAAGCGGCTATGATAAACCATGGAGACCTATTCTGCCAAAAGGAGGAGCCCATCGTGGACGCGGACCCGTATAGTTGCAAAAACCCCGTACAATCAAACAGGCTCCGGGCAGAGAATGCGGCTCCAAAGCTGGCATAACTTTCTCTGCGTATCTTTGCGCACGCAAAACCTGCCCGGACGGACGCCATCGGCGTCAGAAAGGCAGGTTTTTTCATGAAGAGAATCTATCTCACCGTAGACGATCACCTGACCGAGATCAACACTCTGGAGAAGGGCTGCTGGGTGCACCTGCAAAACCCCACCCGGGAGGAGATCAACGGCCTCACCGCCCGTTTCGCCCTCGACCCCACCTATCTGCCCGCCGCGCTGGACGAAGAGGAAAGCGCCCGCATTGACCGCAATGACGACCAGACCCTGATCATCGTTGACGTGCCCTACGTGGAAGCCGATGATAACGGCTACAGCTACTCCACCGTGCCTATGGGCATCGTTATGGTGGACGATGTGATCATCACCGTTTCCACCCGTGATTCTTCCATTATTACTGATTTTACCGAGGAACGCATCCGGGGCTTCTGGACCTTCAAGCGCACCCGTTTCATTCTTCAGCTGCTCTACCGCAACGCCTCCCGCTATCTGGCCTACCTGAAGCAGATCGACAAGGCATCTACCCAAGTGCAGGAGCGCATGCAGCATTCCCTGCGCAACAACGAACTGTTGCAGATGATGGCCCTTGAAAAATCCCTGGTGTACTTCTCCACCTCCCTCAAGGGCAACGAGATGGTCATGGAAAAGATGATGCGCATGGACATCCTGCGCAAGTATCCCGAGGACGCGGAACTGCTGGACGATGTTATCGTTGAAAACCGACAGGCCATCGAGATGTGCGTTATTTACCGCGACATCATGTCCTCCTCCACCGATGCTTTTGCCTCCATCATTTCCAACAACCAGAACACCGTCATGAAGATCTTGACCAGCGTCACCGTGGTGCTTTCTGTGCCTACGTTGCTGGCCTCTCTCTGGGGCATGAACACCCCCGTTCCCTTCCAGCAGTCGCCGTTTGGTTTCTGGATCGTGCTGGGTATTTCGCTGATTCTGAGTTCCATTGCCGCAGTGGTGCTGTGGCGTAAACAAATGTTCTGAGTGGACGTCCGGCCTGTCTGCCTATCGGCAGGCAGGCCGTTCGTCCTAGTTTGTAGACGGACAGAAGTCGCGGCTTATGTGTCAGGGGCCCTGCCCTGCCACCGCCGCTTGCGTTGGGTCGCCTCCTCGCTTCGCTGCGGGGGACGACCCCGCTCCCCGGGAGTGGGCTTGTCTTTTCGGGGGGGATTCCCCCTGCTGCCACACAGGCTCCGCTGGGCGGGGCTTGGGTGGGAAAAGCGGCATAAGGCTTCTTCCGCTTGCGGACGACCACGCCCCGGGAGTGGGCTTGTCTTTCGTGGGAAATCCCCTCTGCGTTGCGGGCACTGTTAGGCGGGATTTGGCCTGGAAAAGCGGCAAAAGGCTCCTTCCGCTTGCGGACGACCACGCCCCGGGAGTGGGCTTGTCTTTTCGGGGGGAATTCCCTCTGCGTTGCGGGCACTGTTAGGCGGGATTTGGCCTGGAAAAGCAGCAAAAGGCTTCTTTCGCTTGCGAACGACCACGCTCCCCGGGAGTGAGTTTGTCTTTTCGGGGGGACGGCTGTGCTGCGGAAGGCATTCTTGTAAGCGGTTAGCCTCTCATTTCCCGGCTTCCAAAAGCTACTGCCCGTAAGGGTGTCAGCTGTCGCCAAACAATCGAGGCAGCACCCATATCACCACAAAGGAGTAATCCAATGAAAACAGCTCTTGTTACCGGCGGCAGCCGTGGAATCGGCGCGGCTATTGTACGGGCATTGACGGCAAAGGGTTGGCAGGTGGCGTTTTGCTACCGGAGCAGCCACGAAGCAGCCCAACAGCTTTCCCAGGAAACCGGCGCGCTTGCCATCCCCTGCGATGTGACCGACAGTGAGCAAGTGCGTGCAATGGTTACCGAAGCAGCCCGCCGTCTCAGTCACATTGATTTGCTGGTGAATAACGCTGGCGTGGCGTGGCAAGGGCTGCTCACCGACATGACCGACGACGACTGGCGTTCTGTGCTGGACACCAGTCTGTCAGCGGCGTTTTATACTTGCCGGGCGGTGATTCCCGGCATGGTCAGCCGCAGGGCTGGGCGCATTATCAACATCTCCAGCATCTGGGGCCGGGTGGGCGCCAGCTGCGAGGCCGCCTATTCCGCTGCCAAAGCGGGGCTGATCGGTCTGAGCAAAGCGCTGGCGAAAGAGTTGGGGCCCAGCGGCATCACCGTGAATTGCCTGTGCCCGGGGGTCATTCGGACAGATATGCTGGCTTGCTATACCCCGGAAGATCTGGCGGCCTTGGCAGATGAAACGCCCCTGTGCCGCCTTGGCACCCCGGAGGATGTAGCTGCCACCGTCTGCTGGCTGGCTGGGGACGAAGCTGGATTCATCACCGGGCAGGTCATCGGGGTGGATGGCGGGTTTGGGCAGTAAAAAGATCACAGGCGGGTAGTTTCTTCTTTGACAGGAAGAACGCCCGCCTGTCTTTTCATTTCTGAAAGTGCACACGGCATTTGTAATACCCTACACGTTCCAAACCACCTTTCAATGCCGCACACACGATCCGCCCATCCATTCGTTCGTCGCTGCGGACTATCTTTAGTGAGTTGGCAGCCTCCTGAGCAGCCCGTCCCAACTTACAGAAAGGGCACGATACACGACACATGCCCACGCCCCGCTTCACGGGGCCCGCGACGCAGCAGTGTGCGTCCACCCGCCCAACGCCCCACCAGCCTCGAACCCATGTCCCGCCTCACGGGGCCCGCAACGCAGCGGGGGGGATGATCCGCCGCCCGACCGCTTGCGGGCGGGAGAGCGGGCGATCCACCTGCGAGGACGGGCCTCACGCGAGCAGCCGGGTTGGGGCTGGGGGCCCCCAACCGAAAAGGCCGCGGCATCTGTTGACCACAAGCTGGCGCGAACGCACCCTTCCTCCACTCGGAGGAAGGGACAGACGTGCAGCAAGACGAACGTTCGTGTGTTTTTTGGCTTGAATAATTCAGCTTTTATGGTATACTATGCGGAGTGCATTTTGCACAGTATCCGGGCCGAATGCTTGCGCAGACAGCGTTTCATCCCCTGCGAAGCTGCCCGCGCCCCAAACCCCGAACCTTCGCCCCCGAACCATGAAAGGACTGAACCACTTTGGAGCACATCCGCCGCAATGAACGTATGGCTGCTTTGACCAAGCTGCTCACCTCCGCGCCCAACCAGATCTTCACTTTGTCTCATTTCTGTGAGCTGTTTGGCGCGGCAAAATCCACCCTCAGCGAGGATATCGACCTGCTGAAAGGCGTGTTTACCCGCTTTGAGCTGGGGCAGCTGGAAACCGTCACCGGCGCGGCTGGCGGCGTGCGCTACCGCCGGGCCATCAGCCCGGAAAAGGCCTACAGCTTCGTTGATGACCTGTGCAATCAGTTGTGCACCACCTCCCGGGTGCTGCCCGGCGGCTTTCTGTACCTGAGCGATATTTTAAGCCAGCACGAACTGGTCACCACCATGGGCACCATCATTGCCCAGCAGTACTACGATGCCCAGCCGGATTTCGTCCTGACCATGGAGACCAAGGGCATCCCGGTGGCGCTGATGACTGCCGAGGCGCTGGGCCTGCCGCTGGTGATCGCCCGCCGTTCCAGCAAGGTGTACGAGGGCCCGGCAGTGAACATCAATTACGTATCCGGCTCCGGCGGACACATCGAGACCATGAGCCTGAACCGCCGCGCCGTGACCGAAGGCACCCGGGCGCTGATCGTGGATGACTTCCTCAAGGCAGGCGGCACCGCCAAGGGCATGATCGACCTGATGGCAGAGTTCCATGTGGATGTGATCGGCACAGCTTTTGTGATGAGCACCGCCGCGCCGCAGAAGAAGCAGATCGAAAACGACCGCTCCCTGATGGTGATGGATGTGGATCCCGCCGATCCCGGCACGCTGACCGTCCGCCCTGCGGACTGGCTTAAGCAGGCTGTGAAGGGCTAAAGGGAATTGCCCTGCCCAGGTCATCTCAACGGCAGGCTGGCAACAGCGCTGCCCCCAAAAGGAGAAAATATCATGAATCCGCTTATCAGCATCTGCTGTACCACGTACAATCACGAAAAGTATATCGCTCAGACGCTGGACAGCTTCCTGAGCCAGAAGACGGAGTATTCTTACGAGATCCTCATCCACGATGACGCTTCCACCGATGGCACACAGGCCATCATCAAGGAATACGCCGCCCGCTACCCGGATGTGATCTTCCCCATTTTGCAGACCGAAAACCAGTACTCCAAGGAGATCCCCATCAGCGAGACCTTCAACTTTCCCCGGGCGCGGGGCAAGTACATCGCCATGTGCGAAGGGGACGATTATTGGTGCGATGATACCAAGCTGCAGCGGCAGATCGCCCATATGGAAAGCGATGAGAGCTGCACCTTCTCCTTTACCAACGGGCGTATTCACGACGAAAACGGCGTGAACCCGGACCGCACCTTCGTGCCCTACTACGAAAGCGAGCGCCCCTATTTCAAGGGCGGCAGCGCGGAATATTCCCTCAGCGAGATCGCCCGGCTCACCTTCATCCCCACTGCCAGCTTCGTCATGCGCACCGATGCCCTGCGCAGCCTGCCGGATACCTTTCTGGGCACCCCCTGCCAGCACGGCGACCTGCGCATGAAACTGTACCTGACCGCCGCCGGGCATGCCTGGTATGAGGATATCGAAGGCTGTGTGTACCGGGAAAATGTACCCACCTCTGCTTTTCAGGTATGGAAGAAGGAAAAGCGGGATCAGCTGTTTACCCGCTGCCAGTCGGTTGTGCAGATGGTGGAGGATGTGAATGCCTATTCCGGCGGAGTGGCACAGGACAGCCTCTATGCCGTGCGGGATCATTACCTGACGGTGATGGCCCACAACGCACCTGATCTGAAGACCCTGATGTCCGGTCAGCTGGGCAAGCTGTACAAATCCCTGCCCATCAAGGAAAAACTGCGCTGTTCCCTCCGGCTGAGCATGCCGCAGGGACTGGCAGCCAAATTGGCGAAGATCGGGCGGTAAGCCGGTTACCGCTGCAAGCCATCCGGTCAGGCCATGTTTCCAAGCCGGCTTAACTGCCCGGAAGCGTAAGGATCGCATGCAGGCCGGCAGAAGGCAGCCTCCGAGGGTGCAACACCCGCAATTGCGGGCGCGCCCCGCACGGAAATCGACCATGCCGCCCGTCTGCCGCAATGAAATGCCCATCATCAAAAGGAGGTTCCTCACCATGTCACTGAAAGAGCGTTTTCTCAAGTATGTAGCCATCGATACAGGTTCCAGCGAGGAAAGTGGTCAGCATCCGTCCACCGCCAAACAATGGGAGCTGGCAAAGCTGCTCAAAGAGGAACTGGAGGAAATGGGCGCTGCGAACGTACGTCTCAGCGAAACGTGCTATGTATACGCGGAGATCCCCGCCAACTGCGAAAACCAGCCCGTCATCGGCCTGATCGCTCATATGGATACAGCCCCGGCTGTGGCAACCGGCCCGGTGCACGCCCGTGCGCTGGTGTATCAGGGTGGGGATATCGAGCTGGGTAACGGCGTCTGGCTGAAGCCTGACGAATACGAAAGCCTGAACCGTCACGTAGGCCATGAGCTGATCGTTACCGACGGCACCACTCTGCTGGGCGGCGACAACAAAGCCGGTGTGGCGGAGATCATGGAGCTGGCAAAGCGGCTCATCGACCACCCTGAGATCCCCCACGGCAAGGTATGCATCGGTTTCACCCCGGACGAAGAGATCGGCGAAGGCGCGGATCATTTTGATGTGTCCGGTTTCGGAGCGGATTTTGCCTATACCGTGGACGGCGGCGCTCTGGGCGAAGTGGAATGCGAAACCTTCAATGCCGCTGCTGCCCGGATCACTGTTCACGGTTTCAACATCCATCCCGGCGCAGCCAAGAACAAAATGCGCAATGCCGCCAAGATCGCCATGCAGTTTGCGGGCATGCTGCCCCCTGCCGAAGCGCCGGAGCATACCGAAGGCCGGGAAGGATTCTATCATCTGTGCAGCATGAAGGGCGATGAAACCGAAGCCCAGCTGGTGTACATCATCCGTGACCATGACCGCGGCATTTTTGAGCAGCGAAAAGCCCGCATGCAGGCCATCGGCGCCTATCTGAACGGCTTGTATGGCGAAGGCACTGTGGCAGTGGAACTGCGGGACAGCTACTACAACATGAAGCAGGAAGTGGACAAGCACCCCCATGTAATGCAGCGGGCGCTGGATGCCATGCAGGCCTGCGGCATCGAACCCATCGTATCCCCTGTCCGCGGCGGTACCGACGGCGCACGGCTCAGCTACATGGGCCTGCCCTGCCCCAACCTGTCCACCGGCGGCTACAACTTCCACGGCGTGATGGAATATGTATCGCTGCCGGAGATGGAGAAGATGGTGGATGTACTGGAAGCGGTTGTGCGGGCCAGGTGAGTTTGAATGTGGGGTGCAGGGGGAACCCCCCCCGCGCCACAGCGCAATAACAGCAAGCACAGCCAGCACCAAAGGTGCAAAATGTACGGCTTTCATCGAAAAACCCCTGGAGGTATCGGAGGGCCGCAGCCCTCTGATTGCTAAACCGAAACCAGCGACATGTGTTGCGGCCCAAACCCAACCTTCGGTTTGTTTTGGGCTTCGGCACTGCGGGAGCGCTTCGCGCTGTCCTCGCGCCTCGGTTCGCTTCGCTCACCCTTCCGGCGGTTTCGGAACCCTTGCGCAGCAAGGGGCTCCTGTTTGCCGCCCGGGGAGCCGTAGGCTCCTAGGCAAACGGTGCAAAACTCGTCAAAAAAGCCGCCGCAGGCGTGTTTTTTGACGACCTGAGGGATGCGCCTTCAAGGCGCAGCTCAGACTGTCGAAAAACCCATACTTCTGTTCAAAAGTCGCACATCTTGCACCTACGGTGCTCGCTGTGCTTGCTGAAAAGCGCTGCGGCGCAGGGTTTGTGGGCTCTGTTCCGCAACCTCAATCATCGTGTAGCCTACTACCGTAACCTACACTCGTTTCGGTTGACGACTGCGGGTCGTTTTGCGCTTCGCGCAAGTGCCCACTGGGCACACACTTCCCTCCGTCTCCACACCCGGCAGGAAACTGAGTTTCCTGCACCTTCCCCTTTTTTGACAACCTGAGGGATGCGTCACCAAGGCGCATCCCTTTTTCTTTCCCTTGCAGCATTCTGTCAAACAAGGTATACTATATCTTGGTAAACTGTCGGCCTGTGCTTTTCCCGTCAGGCCATCAGGAGGGAAGAAAAACCATGCGCATCAATGTGACCCGGAGCTCCATGCCCGCCATGGACGAATATATGGAAGAGATCCGCAGCCTGTGGGACAGCCACTGGCTTACCAATAACGGCGAAAAATCCATTGCGCTCAAAGCAGAGCTGGAGAAGTATTTGGACTGCCCGCATGCGGAATTGTTCTGCAATGGGCATCTGGCGCTGGAGGCGCTGCTGCGGGCCATGGGCCTCCATGGAGAAGTGATCACCACGCCCTTTACCTTTGCGTCCACCACCCATGCCATCGTCCGCTGTGGGCTCACCCCGGTGTTCGGCGATATCTGCCCCGGGGACTGCACCCTTGACCCGGACAAGGCTGAAGCCCTGATCACGGACAAAACCTGCGCCATTTTGCCGGTGCATGTGTACGGCCGCCTGTGCCATGTGGAACGCTTTGAGGAGATCAGCCGCAAGTACGGCGTCCCCGTCATCTATGATGCCGCCCATGCGTTCGGCGTTACCAAGAACGGCGTATCTGCCGCCGCCATGGGCTATGCCAGCATGTTTTCCTTCCACGCCACCAAGGTGTTCCATACCATCGAAGGCGGCTGCATCACCACCGGGGATGCGGACCTGTGCCAGCGGCTCTGCGTAGAGCGGAACTTCGGCATCGCCGGGGAGGAAAGCACCCCCGGCGTGGGCGGGAACGCCAAAATGAACGAGTTTCAGGCTGCTATGGGCCTGTGCAACCTGCGCCGCATCGACGGGGATATCGCTGCCCGCAAGCTGCTGTATGAGCTGTACGAAGCGGAGCTTTCCGGTCTGGTGGACTTCCTGCCCCAGCAGGAGGGCGTTGTGAGCAACTATGCCTACCTGCCTGTATTCTTCAGCAACCAGGCCCAGCGGGATCAGGTGTATGATCAGCTGAAGCAGCAGCAGATCTTCACCCGCAAGTACTTCTATCCGCTGGTGACCCAGTTTGAGTGCTATCAGGGCAAGCCGGGCTTTGATCCTGCCGCCACTCCCGTGGCAGCGCAGCGGGCAGCCGCCGTGCTTACCCTGCCCCTGTACCCCGATTTGACCGAAGAGGATGTGCAGCGCATCTGCGCCGCCATCCGGGGAGTGATCGCATGAGTGAAAACCGCAGCGGCAAGGCCGCGTCCTCCCTTCTGTTCAAGCTGATGGAATCCTTCGGCATGCAGGGCATCGCCTTTGTGGTGGGGCTGGTACTGGCCCGCCGTCTGGATGCCGCCGATTACGGCGTTCTGGGCATGCTGATGGTGTTTATCGCCTTTTCACAGGTATTTGTGCAAAGCGGTCTCAACACAGCCCTCATCCAGAAAAAAGATACCGACGACGAGGACTTTTCCTCGGCATTCTGGTTTTCTCTGGGCGTAGCTGTGATCCTGTACCTGCTGCTGTTCGCCTTTGCCCCCCTGATCGCCGCACTGATGAAACGCCCGGAACTGGCAGTGGTGCTGCGCGTGCTGGCGCTGATCCTCATTCCCGGGGCGCTGGTATCCATTCAGGGCGCAGCGGTGGCCCGGCAGATGCTGTTCCGCAGAATGATGCTGTGCAGCCTCATCGCCACGGTATTGTCCGGCGGGGTGGGCATTGCCATGGCCTATGCCGGCATGCGCTACTGGGCGCTGGTGGCCCAGCAGCTGACCAATCAGGTATCGCTGGCAGTGCTGCTGCTGTGCTTTATTCCCTGGCGACCCAAGGGACGGTTCAGCTGGCAGCGGGTATCCGCTCTGCTCCGTTTCGGCTGGAAACTGCTGGTGTCCAGCATTCTGGATACCGGCTATATGAACCTGCGCTCGCTGGTGATCGGCCTGAAGTACAACGATGCTGCCCTTGGCAACTTCACCCGGGGCAAACAGTTCCCTGAGCTGGTGATGAACGCCGTCAACGGCTCCATTCAGAGCGTAATGCTGCCGGTGCTCAGCGAGGAACAGGACGATATTCCCCGCATGAAGCAGATGATGCGCCGCTCGGTGAAAAGTTCCAGCTTTGTGGTGCTGCCGCTGATGGCAGGTCTGGCTGCGGTGGCTGCCCCCATGGTGACGCTGCTCATCGGTGAAAAATGGCTGCCCTGCGTGCCGTTTTTGCAGATCTGCTGCATCGACTTCGCCTTCTATCCCATCCATACCGCCAATCTGCAAGCCATCAACGCCATGGGCCGCAGCGATGTGTTCCTGAAGCTGGAACTGATCAAAAAGTCCTACGGCGTGGCGATTTTGCTGATCGCCCTCCTCTGCTTTGATACGCCGCTGGCCATCGCCTGGGGCGCGGCGATCTCCACCCTGCTCAGCGCCTTTGTCAATGCCTCGCCCAACCGTAAGCTGCTGGGCTACGGCTATCTGGAGCAGATGAAGGATATCCTGCCCTCGGTGCTGTGCGCCCTTGCCATGTTCGCTGTCGTATGGGCCATGAACGCGCTGACGCTGCCCCCCATCCTGCTGCTGCCCTTGCAGGTGATCATGGGCGTGATCGTCTATGCCGGATTGGCGCTGCTGACCCGCAACGACAGTCTGCCCTATCTGCTGGAGATGGGCAAAAAGCTGCTGCATAAGGTACGCTGATCCATCCTGCCGGCAGTTCTCTTTGCATCCTTGTATGGGCTACTGCCGGTAGCCCATCTTTGCTTTCCGGCATTCCAAAGCCATCCTCTGAAAGAAGGTATATGATGAACCACACGATCCTCTCTCTGATTGATTATCCGGAAAAGAAACAGGCCATGGCCCAGTGGTTCCACGAAAGATGGGGCGCGCCGCTGGAGGCTTATCTGGAAAGCATGGAGGAATGCCTGCGCAATACCGCCCCATACCCCCAGTGGTATGTAGCCGTAGAGGGGGAGACGATCATCGGCGGGCTGGGCGTGATCCACAACGACTTCCACGACCGCAAGGATCTGTACCCCAATGTATGCGCCGTGTACACCGAACCGGCGTACCGGGGGCAGGGAGTGGCAGGCGCGCTGCTTTCCCATGTATGCGGGGATATGCACCGGCGGGGTGTGGACACCCTGTATCTGGTAACGGATCACATGTCCTTTTACGAGCGCTACGGCTGGGAATTCCACTGCATGGCGCAGGGGGACGGCGAGGATCATCTGACCCGGCTGTACATTCACCGGATGGGTTGAGCAGCCTGTTCCATGGCTGCCTGCCCCACCATCTGCAAGGAGGTCATCCCATGAAAAAGCACACCCGCGTGGTAACCCCCTATGAACTCAACACCGGCAAGCTGGCAAAGCCCCTGCGTTTTTTGGTGATCAGCGACCTGCACTCCGAGCCCTTCGAGGACCTTCTGCCCCTGATGGAGGATGTGGACGCGGTGCTGGTGCCCGGAGATGTGAGCAACCGCTACAAGCAGGCTTACGATCAGGGGCTGGCTTTCCTGCGGGAGAGCGCCAAACGGAAGCCCACCTTCTACTCCCTGGGCAATCATGAAACCCGCCAAGAGACATACGACGAGCTGATGGCATTGGTAAAGGAAAGCGGCGCGGAGGTGCTCATCAACCGCTACGTTCGTTTCCATGATCTGTGGATCGGCGGCTGGTACGACCCGGAGGTTGTGCAGGTGCCGGACATGATGGACGAATTTGAACAGCTGGAAGGCTGCAAGCTGCTTCTGTGCCACAAGCCGGAGCACTACATGAACCTGCTGCGTCACCGGCAGGTGGATCTCACCATCGCCGGGCACGCTCACGGCGGGCAGATCCGCATTGGCAATCAGGGCATCTATGCCCCGGGCCAGCATTTCTTCCCCCGGTACACCAAAGGCTGGGAGAACGGCGGCAAGCTGCTCATCTCTGCCGGAGCTGGCAATCCCTGCCGCATGCCCCGCTGGAACAACCCCTGCGAAGTGCTGATGCTGACCGTGGACTGAGGCATGGCACCCCGGCCGGGATAGCTGGGGCGCGGAGAGACAGCGTAAGCCCGCACTTTTTTCAACACGAAAGGAACCATCAACATGAACACCATCCGTACCATTCACTACAACCAGATCGCCGATGCGGTCCGCGACCTGTGCATCGAGGCCTGTACCCAGCTGCCCCGGAGCGTCCGGGAGCTGCTGGGGGAAGCCCGGCAGCAGGAGCCCTTTCCCCCGGCTCAGGAAACGCTGGATCTGATTTGCCAAAATGCCGATATCGCTGCCGAGGGCGGCGTGCCCATCTGTCAGGATACGGGCATGGCGGTGGTCTACGCGGATGTGGGGCAGGATGTGCACATTGTGGGCGGTCTGCTCAGCGATGCGGTCAACGAGGGCGTGGCCCGGGGATATACCGACGGTTATCTGCGCAAGTCCATCGTGGGGGATCCCATCCGCCGGGGCAACACCGGCGACAACACCCCTGCTGTTCTGCATGTGCGGCTGGTGGAGGGCGACAGGATCCGTCTGGTGGTGTCCCCCAAGGGCTTCGGCAGCGAGAACATGAGCCGGGTCTGCATGCTCACCCCCGCCGACGGGCTGGAGGGCGTGAAGCGTTTCGTCCGGCAGGTGGTGCAGGTGGCGGGCGCCAATCCCTGCCCGCCCATGATGCTGGGCGTAGGCATCGGCGGCACCTTCGAGAAGGTGGCGGAGCTTGCCAAGGAAGCCTTGGTGGAGCTGCGGGAAGGCCCTCACCCCGACCCCTACTACGACGCGCTGGAGAAGGAACTGCTGGAGATGGTCAACAATTTGAGCATCGGGCCTCAGGGCTTCGGCGGCAGAACCACAGCCCTCAGCGTGCGCATCAAGGCGTATCCCACCCATATCGCCGGGCTGCCCGTGGCGGTGAATGTGGGCTGCCATGTGACCCGTCACGCGGAGCGGGTGCTGTGAGGGAGGCGCTTGCCCAAATGACCAGACAGAGCGCACAGGCCCATCTGCTGGCGCTGGCAGAGCGGCTGTTCCGTCTGCCGGAATGCCTGCGGCTGGAGATCCGGCAGGTGACCATCCGCCGGGAAGACTGGGCACAGCCGGATACCCGGGAGCGTTTGGTAGAGGAAGCCATGGATGCCAGCTGGCACGATGCTTACAGCGATATCGACATGACCATTAGGGTCAGGGAAATCCGCCAGCAGCCGCTGGACTGGCTGCGCCGGGCGGGCGTGGATGAAACCCACTGTCTGGGGTTCTTTGCCGTACCGGAAAGCGGCGCGTGCCGGGTGGTATTCCGGGACGGGCACCGGTATGATCTTTCCATCGCACCACAAACCGCGCCCCGGCAGCCACTGCCGGTGGTTGACAACCCGGAGCATCCCCACTGGCCCCGGGCTGCGGTGAACCGCTTCTGGTTTGTGCAGGTGCAGGCGCTGGGCAAGCTGTACCGGCAGGATTATCTCATCGCCCGGCATCTGGCCCATATGCAGCTGAACGAAACCCTGGTGCAGCAGATGGTGCTGCGGGATCTTCGGCTGGGCACCAATCACCACCGGTACGGCGGGAAGGAAGCGGCTGTTTATCAGCAATATGCGGGGCAGAATCCCCTTGGTACCGGAGAGGCCGCCTTTGATGAGATCGCCTCCCAGCTCTACTGCGCCGCTCAGGCTTACGATGAGCTGACCCGTGCCTTCTACCCGGACGAGGCTGCCCGGACCCCCGTGTATCTGAACATCTGGCAGCAGTACGAACAGCACCGGCTGGAAAATCAACGAACGGAATGAACCGGGTTCTCCCGATCTTAGCAGGAGGCAACCAATGATCACCATCCGCATCATGACCCCCGCCGACTATGACGGCGTATATGACCTGTGGATCCACACCCCGGGCATGGGCCTCAACACCACCGACGACAGCCGGGAGGGCATCGAAAAGTACCTGCGGCGCAACCCCACCACCAGTTTTGTGGCTTTGGACGGGGAAAGCATCATCGGTGTGATCATGGCAGGCCATGACGGACGGCGGGGATACATCCATCACACCGCCGTGCTGCCGGATTACCGGGGGCAGGGCATTGCCCGGGAACTGGTGAACCACGCCATGGACGCGCTGGAAGCAGAGGGCATCCACAAGGTGGCGCTGGTGGCCTTTGCCCGCAACGAGATTGGCAATGGCTTCTGGCAGAAAATCGGCTTTGACAAACGGGACGATCTGGTGTACCGCAACAAGAACATTCATGATCTGGAGCGGCTGGACACCTGACCCGCCCAAGAAAGGATGGACAGCCCATGATCCGACCCGCTTCCCCGGCGGATGCCTCCCGCATTGCAGAGATCCTCATCTTTGTGAAGCGGATGAATTACCGCCGGATTTTTCAGGATGACCAGGTATCCTTCGGAGAGATGCAGGTGCTGCCGCTGGCCCTTTCCTATCAGAATGACCCAGAGCTTCTGCAGGGCCTGTATGTGTACGATGACGGCTTTGTCAAGGGACTGGTGGATATCAAGGGCAGGCAGATCCGCCAGCTGTATGTGGATTCCTTCTTTGCCGGGCAGGGCATCGGCGGGCAGCTGATCCGCTTTGCCGTGGAACAGCATGGCTGCGATCAGTTGTGGGTGCTGGAAAAAAACACGGACGCAATCCGGTTTTATCAGCGGCATGGCTTTGCTTTTACCGGCAAGCGGCAATTGCAGGAGGGTACCTCCCAATGGCTGGCGGAGATGGAGCGGATCCACCTGTCTTGCATTCCTGCCGGATACCCGCTATAATATTCCCGTATGCCCATCCAGGCAGATCAAACTTGAACAAGGATATTGAACAGTATGAAGAAGATGCATGGAATGAAGCGGCTGTTTGTGCTGCTGACGGCGCTGCTGCTGGCGGTGTCTCCGGTTCTGTCGCTGGCGGAAGCCGCGCAGGAAACGGATGCCGACCAGGGCGAGCGGATCAACTATGTGGGCAAGGCCAGCAGCGCTCTCAAGGTGCGCGTTGAGCCCGACAAGAATGCCCGCGGCGTGGACAGCGTACCCAAGAATTCCACCGTATATGTGCTGGAATTGGTGGGCGAGGACTGGGCCAAGATCAAAACCAGCAACACCACCGGTTATGTGCTGGCCAAGTATATCTCCAACATGCAGGATGTGAGCCATCTCTCCGCGGAGGAACTGGACGAGCCGGAGGAACTGCCCGATGGTTCCGATCCCTTTGTGGCTGAAGTGACGGAGTTCAAAGAGGGCTACAAAGCGCTGGTGCTGACCTCCGATTACATCTACGAGACCCCCACCACCAACGCGCCCAAAGTGGCTCATGTGCTGGCTGCCAAAGAAGTGATCGTCAGCACGGTCAGCGGCGACTGGTGCCTGATGCGCTACAAGAACACCGAGGGCTATATGCTGTGCTCCAGCCTGTACATGTGGGACCGTCTGGATCCCTATGCAGGCGAGATCCCCGGCCTGACGGTGATGCCCAAGATCGTGGTCACCAACCGCACCGCCGAGGTATACAGCATGGAGGATAACAGCATCCTCAAGGATTATCCCATGCCTCCGGGTAGCTGCCTGACGGTGTATGAAAAGGACGCGCTGGGCCGCTACCGCACCCCCTACCACCGCACCATGGGCTATATCAACGAAGACGCCGTGGCCTACGAGATGGATGTGGTGCCCTGGGAGGATGCCCAGCCCGGCGATCTGATCGCCGCCATGACCACCTTCTATGCGGTGGGCGTGACCACGCTGAACTATCAAGGCCGCAACTGGAATATCTACCTTGCCACCAGCATGATCAACGGTACAGTGCTCCAGCCCGGTCAGGCCTACGATATGAACGCCACCATCGGCCCCTACCGCAAGTCCACCGGCTATCACGAAGCGCCCATCATGAGTCAGGATGCCCTCACCGGCTACGGCGGCGGCACCTGTCAGGTCAATACCACCTTCTATATGACCAACATCATGCTGCCGATCCTTATCAACCACCGCAGACCCCACGCGGATGTGGGCATCTACTATGTGCCCCGCGGTTTTGACGCAGCTGTCGGCGGCGGCGATATCAACCTGCAGCTGACCAATACCCTGCCCTACGCCATCCGGTATCAGTTCTTTATTTCCGACGGCGTGCTCACCTGCTGCATTTTCCGGGCATAACCGGGCAGCGGACAACCACAGAGAGAACCCCGTTTTCCGGCGCAAGACACCGGGAAACGGGGTTCTTTGATCTCTTTGAAATGTTACGCCACAGCGCATACGATCAACCGGAGCCTGATGGGTTTGGCCCGCTGCTTCTTGTATGGCAAAGCCCGCACTGGATTCCGCGCTGTTCATCATTTGCGCGGTTTCCGCGTGCACCTGTCGGGTGCATTTCCATGCGCAGCAGCAGGTCTTCGTATCAGTCAGTTCAGTTCCACATAGCACTTCTCGCTGCCGGTGCGCCACTGACCATCCTTACACAACAGCCGTGTGCGCAGATAGCCCACATATGCCTGTTTCACCACCAGCGTGCCAGTCCAGAGAATCTCTTTTCCAACCGTACGGGAGTGTATCTGTGCGGACAGTTCCTGGTCATTGTCGTCGATCAGTCTCAGGTCGCTGATGTTCCGATCCGTGGTAATGGAAATGGTCAGCACAGCAGGCAGTCCGGCAGATTCCGGACTCACCTTCATAGGCCCGGTGGATTGGGTGGTGTTCTTGACGGTTTCCACCAGCTTGGTGGCCTGATGGAACAATTTTTCGCCATAGCCGCTCAGCCACAGGAATGCACCAGCGGCAGCCAGCAGCATCAGCGCCAGCAGCACCGTCAGCAGGCGCTTGCCCCGGCGCAGCTTGGGAATATCAAGGGTGGATACCGGCGCGGGAATGGGCATGGAGGAAGTATCCATGCAGTCCTCCTCCGGGTCGTCATCCTCTTCCAGCACATCCTCGGCATACCAGGGATACTGCTTGAGGGGATTATCCAGCGGCATTTCGAAAAAGTCAGCCGGAGGATTCGCAGGATCCGGGATGGACTCAGCCTCACGGGCAGCCTCCGGCAGGAACATTTCCTGCGCCGCCGGGGCGGGATCAGGGACGGGTTCCGGCTGTGGCGCGGGTTCTGGCTGGGCTGCGGGAGTGGACTCGATCTGAGGGAACAGGTCTGCAGGCTGGGAAAGCGTCTGAGCCGTCGGGGCATCCGGGCGGCTTTCCTTATGCGGAGCAGACGGCAGTGGATCTTCCACCGGCGGGAAGAAGGCATCAGGCTGGATCTCCAGCCGGGGCATGGCAGGGATGGTCTCCATGGGCGCGGCAACCGCCGGGGGCATCTGCGCCGAGGGCATCTGAGACCGCTGAGCCTGTTCCGCTGCCTCCCGTTCCTGCCGCATCACCATCCGGCGGCGGCGGGGAGAGGCGGGCTGACGGGCTTCCTCCATCAGCATGGCATCCGACAGCAGCGATTCATCCACCTGACGGGAGGGGGCATAACCCGCTGCCGGCTGCTGGACAGGCTGCCCGGCATAGGCATCCATGGGCAGGCGGTGGGGCTGGGCGGGTCTGAGGGGCTGCTGGGGAGCGGGCTGAGGGGGCTGCTGCACACCTGTGGACTGCTGATAAAAAACAGCGGCAGGCTGCACAGGCTGAGGCGTATAGGCATACCGCTGCGCCATCTGGGGCTGGACGACCTGCCGGGCAGCATGCGCCTGCCGGGCGGCCTGCTCCACTGCCTGCTGCACAGCGGACTGGGGCTGCGCGGCAGCCTGCCGCGCCATAGCCTGCTGACGGGCAGCAGCAGCGCGGGCAGCATAAATCGCCTCGTTATGGTCAGGCTCGTTGGGGGTATATGGCCCGGCAGGTTCCAGCGGTCGCCGGGTCTGATCGTTGCGGATCAGCTGCTGGGATTGCATGGGGCGCATCCACGGATTGGCAGGATGATTTCGCTGATCGGACATGGAGAATCACTCTTTCTCAAAATGGATTGAACCAAAACGCGTCATCTGATCAATTGATTATAGCATATTATTGATAGAATACCAACGCTCCGCCGCCGGGAGAATAGAAAAAACCTGCATCGACCGCAGCTGCGGCAAATGCAGGCAACAGCCGGTTCATTGGGCCGGCGCCGGGGAGGCGTTGTGAAGCTGCGTTACATTCAGCGCGATCAGCGCATCTGCGATGGTCTGGTAAGACAGCTGACCGCTGTAGCCGGAGCAGGGACTGCCCTGAGCATCCAGCAGGAGCACATTGGGGTAGCTGGTCAGGCCCAGCGTATGGCACAGGGTGCAGTTCTGATCCTCATAGATATTCATGCCATCCAGCTGGAAGCGTTCCCGGATGGCATCGCTTTCCTTCTGGCCTTCGTTTTCCCACGCATGCACCAGAATGATCTCCACATCCTGCGGGTCGAAATCGTCATGGATCCTCTTCCACACAGGCAGCGTCGCCTTGGCTTCATCGCTATTGCAGGTATAGAAGAACAAGGCCATCACCTTGCCCCGGTAGGGAGACAGGTCCAGATCAGCAATGCTGCTGATATAATCGGTCACATCAAAAGAGATGGGTTCCTCCTCTTGCGCAACCGCTGTACCCATACACAAAAGCAGCACAAGGGCCGTCAACAGGCTGATCATTCTGTTAAGGGTCATCTGGATCCCTTCTTTCTATATGTTCGGTTCTATCACACAGGGATGAGCCATATGGTACTTATTATGATACCACGAATGCACCCAAAAGGAAAGGGCATGAAAGGAAGTTCATGTAAATGAAAAATGAAAAGATAAAAATTGCATTTTTCCCGTACAGTGGCAAAAAAGCCCCCCGGGAGGGTTTACCGGAAAAATGGATTGTGCTATAATCTTTACAATTCTTTCGCCCAGGAGCTTCCCTCCGGAGCCAAAGAAGGCACAAATGCAGGATGCAAACTGCAAATTTTCATTTTTCGTGTAAGCAACAGGAGGGGAACGGCTATGCCGCTGGGAATTTCCAACAATTGCAGAAACATTGCACCGTCTGCCACGCTGGCGATGGATGCCAAAGCCAAAGCCATGCGCGCTGCTGGCGTGGATGTGGTGGGTTTTGCCGCAGGCGAGCCGGATTTTGATACCCCTCAGGTGGTCCGCGAGGCCATGAAGGATGCGCTGGACCGGGGCATGACCCGCTACACCGCCGCCGCAGGCACCCCGGAAGTGCGGGATGCCATCTCAAAGCGGCTGGAGATGGATCACGGTCTGCATTATGAGCAGAACCAGATCATCGTGACCAGCGGCGCCAAACACGCGCTGTATACCGCCTTCCAGAGCCTGTGCAGCGAGGAGGACGAAGTGATTATCCCCACCCCCTGCTGGGTCAGCTACCCGGAGATGGTGCGCATGGCAGGCGGCAAGAGCGTGCTGGTGGAGTGCCCCGAAGAAAACGGCTTCCTGCCTGCCATCGAGGATATCGAGAAAGTGGTTACCGAGCGCACCAAAGCCTTTGTGCTCACCAACCCCTCCAACCCCAACGGCTGCATCTGGGATGAGGCACGTCTGCGGGCGCTGGTGCAGCTGGCGGTGGATAAACAGTTTTTTATCATTGCCGACGAGATCTACGAAAAGCTGGTGTACGGCGCGGCAAAGCATGTAGCCGTCGCCACCCTGAGCCCTGAGGCTTACACCCACACCATCCTCATCGGCGGCGTGAGCAAATCCTACGCCATGACCGGCCTTCGCATCGGTTTTGCCGCTGGCCCGGTGGATGTGATCGCCGGTATGGTCAACTACCAGAGCCAATCAACCTCCGCCCCCAACAGCGCAGCCCAGCACGCTGCCGCCGTGGCCTACACCATGGATCAAAGCTGCGTGGAAGAGATGCGTCAGCAATTTGAAAAGCGGCGCAACTATATCGTTGAGCGCATCAACGCCATTCCCGGCGTCAGCTGCCGCATGCCTGACGGCGCGTTCTACGTGATGATGAACATGACCCGGCTGGTGGGCAAGCGCTATGGCGAAAAAATCATCGAAAACAGCAACGACCTTGCCCTTCTGCTTTTGGAGAATGCCCATGTGGCGCTGGTGCCCGGCAACGCTTTTCTGGCTGAGGGCTTCTGCCGCCTCAGCTACGCCACCAGCATGGAAAATATCAAGAAGGGCATGGACCGGATTGAAGCCTTCGTAAAGGAGTTGTGCTAAAGTGCTTGAATTTAGCCCCAATACTAATTTGCTCATGCAGTCCAAGTACCGCTATGAACTGCAGGATGTGGAAGAACCCAACCTCTACCGGGAGCTTTTTGACTATAAGGCCATTCCCAAGGTAGCTTTCAATAACCGCGTGGTGCCCGTGAACATGCCCAAGGAAATCTGGATGACGGACACCACCTTCCGTGACGGTCAGCAGAGCGTCAGCCCCTTTACGCCCAAGCAGATCGAGCATCTTTTCAAGCTGGAATCCCGTCTGGGCGGCCCCAAGGGTCTGGTGCGCCAGAGCGAGTTTTTCCTCTACACCGACAAGGATCGTGAAGCCCTTGAGCGCTGCCAGAACCTGGGCCTGCGCTTCCCGGAGATCACCACATGGATCCGCGCCAACGAGAAGGACTTTGAGCTGGTCAAGGCCGCAGGCGTTCGGGAAACCGGTATTCTGGTCTCATGCAGTGACTACCACATCTTCAAAAAGATGCACCTGACCCGCCGTCAGGCGCTGGAGAAGTATCTGGGCATCATCAAAAAGGCGCTGGACAAGGGCATCGTGCCCCGCTGCCACTTTGAGGATATCACCCGCGCCGACTTCTACGGCTTCGTGCTGCCCTTTGCCGAGCAGCTGATGAACCTGAGCGGGGAAAGCGGCATCCCCATCAAGGTACGCGCCTGCGATACCATGGGCTACGGCGTGCATTACCCCGGCGCGGCCCTGCCCCGCAGCGTCCCGGGCATCATCTACGGCCTCAACCACTACGCCCAGATCCCCTCTGAACAGCTGGAATGGCACGGTCACAACGACTTCTACAAGGTGGTCACCAACGCCGGTACCGCCTGGCTCTATGGCTGCGCCAGCATCAACTGCTCGCTGCTGGGCATCGGCGAACGCACCGGCAACTGCCCGCTGGAGGCCATGGCGGTGGAGTATCAGTCCCTGCGCGGCACCACCGACGGTATGGATCTGACCGCCATCACCGAGATCGCCGAGTACATGGAGCGGGAGATCGGCATTGAGATCAGCCCCCGCCAGCCCTTCGTAGGCCGTCACTTCAACGTGACCCGCGCCGGTATCCATGCCGACGGCATGCTTAAGGACGAGGAGATCTACAACATCTTCGATACCGCCGCCATCCTCAACCGCCCCGCTGCCGTGGCAGTGGACAGCCACAGCGGTCTGGCGGGTATCACCCACTGGATGAACAGCTACTTCCGCTTAAGCGGCAAGCACACCATGGAAAAGCAGGATCCGCTGGTTGCTGCCGTCAAGGAGCAGGTGGATGCCCTCTTCGCCGCCGGACGCAACACCGTGATGGGCGATCAGGAACTGGAAATTATGGTACGCAATGCGGATCAGGACCGCTACGAGCGTCTGCTCTTCCACAAGAGCCGCTAAAATGTCACAAAAGTAACAATACACAGGCGACGGCAGGGAAAACTTGCCGTCGCCCGTTTGATTCAGGTAACCCGCGAAAGGAGGGATTTTCCCATGGAACGTAAGTGGGTTCGGATTCTATTATGGATCGCGGTGATCGCCGTTTGCGGAATGATCTTCTTTTTTTCCGAGCAAAGCGGCGAGGAATCCGCCGATACCAGCGGAAAGGTGGTTCAGTGGTTGCTTGCCATTCTGATTAAAGGATACCATATGCTGGCTGCCATTCAGCAGCAGGAGATCTTCGAAACCGCATCGCTGATCGTGCGCAAGCTGGCGCATTTCGGTGAGTTTGCCCTGTTGGGCTTTCTGGTACGGCTGCTGATGCGCTCCTACCGGGTCAAGTCCGGCGGAAGCTGTGCATGGGCCTGCTCCACCCTGTATGCCCTGACGGATGAAATGCATCAGTTTTTCAGCGACGCCCGGGGCGCATCCCTTGTGGATGTTGGCATTGACAGTCTGGGCGCAGCGGCGGGCGCTGCCGTTGCCAGCCTGCTTTTGTGGCTGTTTTTCAAGGGCAGGAAACAGCGGGCAGCCAATGAAGAGACCGACTGTGCCGTGCCGGTTGCCGCGTCTGCCAGCCTTGCTGCAGCACCCCCGGCCTCACCTGCCGCCGCTGAAACGACACCCCGCCGCAGGCGCGCAGCCGAACGGGCAGCAGGATTTCAGGAGGCCAACGGATAACCGGAAGACCCCGGGCATCCCTCCATGCTTTGGCACGAGGATCGCAATCCATACGATTTCCACCAGCTGTGACGGAAACCATCCGTCATGGCTGGTGTTTTTCTGTTATGGGGAAAAGTTTAAGGTTCGGTTAATACAAAGCCATTCTCCCATTAAGGATGCCGCTGTAAGATAAAGCCCGTCAAGAGAAATCCAACGTTCAAGGAGGGCTTTCCAATGAAACGTTTCATGGCGATGGCTGCCGCCATTCTGCTGTTCCTTTCCCCCTTTGCCCCCGTATATGCCGCCCCGGCACACAGCACGGACCGGCAAACCCCTTCCGGCATTGCCTACGCCGACATCGGCGCCAGCATTGACCGCTATATCCAACAGCGTCAGGCCGGACTGGCTTCCTGTGTGGTCAGCGTATTCGATGCCGACGGTGTCATTCATCAGGGCTGCTACGGCTATGCCGACATGGAAAACAGCATCCCCGCCGATGCGGAAACCGTCTACGAATGGGCCAGCTGCTCCAAGCTGCTGGTATGGGTGGCGGTGATGCAGCAGTGGGAGCAGGGCAAGCTGGATCTGGAAGCCGATATCCGCACCTATCTGCCGGAGGGTTTCCTGACCAAGCTGCAATACCCGGACGAAACCATCACCATGCTGAACCTGATGAACCACAACGCAGGCTTTCAGGAAAGCTTCTACGAGAATGAGCTGGCGGGCCCCGATGAGATCTACCCGAGCCTTGAAGAAGCCGTGCGGGCCTGCGAGTGCTATCAGGCGTACCATGTGGGCCAGTACACCGCCTATTCCAACTGGGGCACGGCGCTGGCGGCGTACATCGTGGAGCGCACCAGCGGCATGGACTACGTGACCTACGTGAACGAAAACATCTTTGCGCCCTTGGGCATGGAGCACACCAGCATCGATCCCCTGCAGGCCGATAACCCCTGGGTAAACGAAAAGCGCAGCGAGCTGAAATGCTACAGCCGCTATGGCGATCCGGCATACAATGCGGATTACGGCGAGTGCCGCAGCTATGTGCAGCTGTTCCCGGCAGGCGCGGGCATTGGCACCGTGGAGGACTTTGCCGCCTTCGGTCAGGCCTTGGTCAGTGAGGAATGCCTCCTGTTTGAAAACAGCGACACCCGCGATATCCTGTTTCAGGGCACCTCCTTCTACGGCAGCAGCGACCTTGCGGAGAACTGCCACGGCCTGTGGACCAACGAAAACAAGGTACAGACCCTGGGCCATGCCGGTAACACGGGCGGCTGCACCTCCAATCTGGTGTTCGACCCCATCAGCGGTCTGGGCATGGTGATCATGACCAGCGAGCCGGGCGAAACCGCCTTCTGCTACGGCCTGCCCACTCACCTTTTCGGCAGCGTGATGGACAGACCGGACTACCAAAACGCTGCCCCGGCAGAGGCTGACATCAGCGGTACCTATTTCTCCAGACGTTCCCTGCCCGAAGGTGTAGCCAGAGCCATGACCTATACCGGCGCACTGATGCCCCTCAGCCGCAACGATGACGGCACCTACTCCATGAAGCTGCTGGGTCTGACCCTGAACGCAGCCAAGCTGATGCCGCTGACAGAGAACCAATACGTGCTGCTGGACAACGGTATGGAAATGTTCATGTACATTGAGGATGGCAAGCTCAGCATGATGAGCGCAGATTATGTACTGGAACCGGCAGGTCAGGCCGGTACTGCGGCTGCCTTCGGCTTCATGCTGCTGGGGATCGTATGCCTTGCGGTGCTGCTTGGCAAGCTGGTTGCCCTGCTCATCCGCAGAATCCGCAAGCGCAGCCGGAAATACACCACCGCTGACCGGCAGATCGCCCTTCAGCAGGTGATTTACGGCATCTCCGGCGTGATCTTCGCTCTGTTCATCCTCGTCAGCATTCCGATGAGCGCCCCCAGCTTCACGGCCCTCTCGGGCATTCTGGCGGCTTTGCTGGCGGCTCTCTCCCTCGCAAACGGCGCGCTTCTGTGCTATAATACCCTCAAGAGCGGGATCCATACCCGCACCAAGATCAAGCAGTATCTCTGGGTTTTGCTCTGCTTCGCCTACGCGGCGTTCATCGTATGGATGCAGCTGTACTGCTTCTGGAAAGTATAAGGTGAAACCATGCCAAAGATTCTGATTGCCGACGATGAGAAAGAGATCGTCCGGCTTCTGCGGATGTACCTTGAATCCGATGACATCACCGTGCTGGAAGCCGGCGATGGTCAGCAGGCGGTGGACATCGCCCGCGAGAACCACATCGATCTGGCGCTGGTGGACATCATGATGCCCCAAATGGACGGCTATCAGGTGATCAAACAGCTCCGGCAGCGGGATACATACATTCCCATTCTGGTGATCTCCGCCAAAGTGACCCTGTCGGACAGGGTGCTGGGCATGGATATCGGCGCGGACGACTACATTACCAAGCCCTTTGAGCCGCTGGAGGTAGCTGCCAAGGTGCGGGCGCAGCTGCGCCGCCTCAGCGTGGCTGCCCCGCAGGCGCTGCCGCGAAACGAGATCACCGCCGGCGGCCTGACGCTGGATCTGGACGAATGCACCATCACCCGGGGCGGCGAGGTCATCGACCTGACCAAAGCGGAGTTCAAGGTGCTGGCGTTGCTCATGGGACAGCCCCGGCGCGTGTTCACCCGGGAGCAGATCTACGAAAGCGCATGGTACTCCGAAGGCGCAGTGGATGACAACGCCATCCGGGTCATCATCAGCCGGTTGAGGGACAAGATCGGCGCGGAGCACATCAAAACCATCAGAGGATTGGGGTATCGCTTTGAAGAATAAGCTGAGACTATCCTTTCAGGGAAAAATATTCGCATGCTTCATCCTGTGCTGCGCCTGTGTGGTGCTGCTCAGGCAGAACATGGAGGCGCTCTATCTGGGTTTGCTGAAGCCGGACGAGATCGCCTGGGAGATAAACACCCTGCGGGATTGGGTTTTCTTTATTGCAGGCCTGTTGAGCTTTGTGCTGGGGGCCTTCGTTTTCTACAAAATCACCTCCCGGATCATCAAGGCGGAAAGCCAGCGCCGGGTGCAGGAGCAGAACCTGATCTACGCCTCCATCGCCCATGACCTGAAAACCCCCATGACCTCCGTGCAGGGCTTTGCCAAGGCGCTGATGGACGGCAAGGTGAAACCCGGGGAGGAGCAGGAGATCTTTGAGATCATCTACCGCAAGTCCTGCAGCATGAACGACATGGTGAACACCCTGTTCGACTACGCCAAACTGGGCACGGAAAGCTACCATGCCCAGCAGACCCCCATCGACATGGGCAGCCTGGTGCGGGAGATCGTTGCCGACAACTACACCGATTTGGAGGAACACGGCATTCAGCCGGAGCTGGAGCTGCCTCATCAGCCGCTGATGGTAAGGGGCGACCCCACCGAACTGAAACGCGCCATCACCAATCTGGTGGTGAATGTGTACAAGCACAACCCGGACGGCATCAAGGCCTTCATCTCGCTGGAACAGAAGGCGGGCAAAGCCGTCCTTCAGATCGCTGACAGCGGCAATCCCCTGCCGGAGGACATGGACATCTTTGAGCCTTTTGTTACAGAGAACACCGCCCGCACCGCAGGCCGCGGCACCGGGCTGGGGCTGGCGATCACCAAACGCATCATCCTTCGCCACGGTGGCGACATCCTTACACAGGCGGGCAGCCACGGCTGCACAAAAGCCTTTGTGGTCACGCTGCCGTGCCTTTGAGCAGGGGATAAAGGAAAGGATCATCTATCCGGAACCAGAGGAATCATCCAGCCTCCCGCATTTTCAGCGGGAGGCTTTTTCCATGCCAAAGACCGGTGGCAGGGAATCCGTCTGCGCCCGCTCCTTTCCGCTGATTTTGTCATAAACATTTTAAGACATCTTTCTTTACTTTATTCACCGTTTTTGGTATGGTTATGCTGAGTTGATATTCCCTCAATGCTCCCCACTGCAACGGAGGTGTTCCCATTGACCCCAATGATCGAAATGCGCGGCATTACCAAGCGTTTTGGTAAAGTCGTCGCCAACGAAAACGTGGATTTCATCGTCAACAAGGGCGAAATTTTGTCCGTGCTGGGCGAAAACGGCAGCGGCAAAACCACCCTGATGAATATGCTGGCTGGCATCTACTACCCGGATGAGGGCCAGATCCTGATCGATGGCAAGGAAGTGGTCATCAAGTCCCCCAAGGATGCGTTTGAGCTGGGCATCGGCATGATCCATCAGCACTTCAAGCTGGTGGATGTGCTCACCGCGGCGGAAAACATCATTCTGGGCCTGCCGGGCAAAATGCGGCTGGACATGAAGAAGATCACCGCCGATATTCGGGCGCTGACGGAAAAGTATGGTTTCGAGATCGAGCTGGATAAGAAGATCTACGAGATGAGCGTCAGCCAGAAGCAGACGGTGGAGATCGTGAAGATGCTCTACCGCGGCGCCAACATCCTGATTCTGGACGAGCCCACCGCCGTGCTCACCCCTCAGGAGACGGACAAGCTGTTTGCAGTGCTGCGCAATATGCGCGATCAGGGGCATTCGATCATTATTATCACCCATAAGCTGCACGAGGTGCTGGCGCTGAGCGACCGGGTAGCGGTACTGCGCAAGGGCATGAGCATCGGCACGGTGGAAACCACCACCGCCACCGAAATGAGCCTGACCGAAATGATGGTGGGCGAAAAAGTGGTGCTGGATATTGAGCGCCCCGAACCGGAAAACCAGGAGCTGCGCCTGAAGATGACCGGCGTGACCTGCGTGAACCGGGAAGGCGTGAAGGTGCTCAAGGATGCCAGCTTTGAGTGCTACAGCGGCGAAATTCTGGGCATTGCCGGTATCGCTGGCAGCGGTCAGAGAGAGCTGTTGGAGAGCGTTGCCGGTCTGCAGGCCATCACCGAGGGCAGCATTCTCTACAAGCCCAAGACCCGCGACTGGGTGGAGCTGACCCACCACACCCCGGAGGAGATCCGGGAGTTCGGCGTGCGCCTCAGCTTCGTGCCGGAGGATCGTCTGGGCATGGGTCTGGTAGCCAACATGGGCACCACCGACAACATGATGCTGCGCACCTACCGGGACGGCATCGGCGGCCTGTTGCACCGCAAGAAGCCTCAGGAAATGTCCGAGCGGATCATCAAGGAACTGGGCATCGTCACCCCCGGCCCGGATGCGCCCGTAGGCCGCATGAGCGGCGGCAACGTGCAGAAGGTGCTGGTAGGCCGTGAGATCGCCTCCCGCCCCCGCGTGCTGATGGTGGCGTACCCGGTGCGTGGTCTGGACATCAACTCCTCCTATACCATCTACCGCCTGCTCAACGAGCAGAAGAAGCGCGGCGCAGCCGTTATCTGCGTGGGCGAGGATCTGGACGTGCTTCTGGCCCTGTGCGACCGCATCATGGTGCTGGGCGGCGGACGGATCACCGGCATTGTGGACGGACGCACTGCCACCAAGGAAGAGATCGGTCTGTTGATGACCAAGTCCGATATGGATGAAAAGGAGGCGGCTGACCATGAGTAATCCCAAGGTACGGGAGCCTTTGATGCATATCGTCAAGCGGGACAGCATGCCCCTGTGGAAGAGCATTCTGGTCCGCCTGATCGCCGTTTTGCTGGCGCTGGTGGTCTGCGGCGGCGTGATCGTGCTGATGACCAGCATGATCCCCGGCAAGGAACCCCTGAACCCCCTGAAAGTATATGCCGGCATCTGGGATGGCGCGCTGGGCACCAGCCGCCGCACCTGGGTGACCCTGCGTGAAGCCGCTATCCTTCTGTGCGTAGCGCTGGCGGTGCTGCCCGCCTTCCGCATGCGGTTCTGGAATATCGGCGCGGAAGGTCAGGTGCTGATGGGTGCACTGGGCACCGCCGCCGTGATGATCTACGGCAAGGGCCTGCCCCCGTGGCTCCTGTACACGCTGATGGCGGTGTGCGGCATCCTGCTGGGCGCGGTGTGGGGCATTATCCCCTCGCTGTTCAAGGCCAAATGGAACACCAATGAAACCCTCTTTACCCTGATGATGAACTATGTAGCCACCCAGGTGGTCACCTTCTGCGTCATCTTCTGGGAAAACCCAAAGGGTTCCAGCAAGGTGGGCTCCCTGGACAAAGCGGTCTGGCTGCCCAATATCTTTGATAACAAGTACCTGCTGACCATCGTGGTGGTGCTGGCCATCGCCATTATCATGTATTTCTACATGCGCTACACCAAGCAGGGCTATGAGATCGCTGTGGTGGGCGAGAGCGAGAACACCGCCCGGTACAGCGGCATCAACGTGAGCCGGGTCATCATCCGCACCATGGCGCTCTCCGGCGCCATCGCCGGTGTGGCGGGCTTCCTGCTGGCAGGCGATATGGGCCATACCATCTCCACCGGTCTGTCCGGCGGACGCGGCTTTACCGCCATCACCGTGGCATGGCTGGGCAAGCTGAACCCCTTCACCATGATTCTGGTAGCCTTCTTCCTGGTGTTCATGGAGCGCGGCAGCAAGCAGATCGCTACCGACTTCAACCTGAGCGAGAGCGCCAGCGAGATCCTGACCGGTATCATCCTGTTCTTTATCCTTGGCTGTGAGTTCTTCATCAATTACCGCGTGGAGTTCCGCTCCCGCAAGCATGCAGAGGAGGTTGTGAAGGCATGAGCATCTGGCTGACCTTTCTTTCCAAGGCATTCACCATGGGCATGACCATCCTCTACGGCGCAAATGGTGAAATCCTCACCGAGAAAAGCGGCAACCTGAACCTGGGTGTGCCGGGCATGATGTACATGGGCGGCATCGGCGGCCTGATGGGCGCTTACCTGTACGAGCGGGCCGTGGAGACCCCCATCCCGCTGGTGGGCGTGATCCTGAGCCTTTTGTGCGCGCTGCTGTTTTCCGGCTTTGGCGCGCTGATCTACTCGGTTTTGACCATCAGCCTGCGCGCCAACCAGAACGTGACCGGTCTGGCCCTGACCACCTTCGGCGTGGGCTTCGGCAACTTCTTCGGCGGCAGCCTGAGCACCATGGCTGGCGGCGTGGGTCAGATCTCCACCGCTGCAACCTCCGGCCTGTTCCGTGCCAAGATCCCCTTCCTGAACAATCTGCCGGTGGTGGGCGAGCTGTTTTTCAGCTACGGCATGCTGGCCTATGCGGGCATCATCATCACCATCGTGCTGCACTGGTACCTGTACCGCACCCGTCCCGGCCTGAACCTGCGCTCCGTGGGTGAAAGCGCCGCCACCGCCGACGCGGCGGGCATCAACGTGACCCGCTACAAGTACATGGCCACCATCATCGGCGGCATGATCGCCGGTCTGGGCGGCCTGTACTTCGTCATGGACTACTCCACCGGCGGCTGGAACAACAACGGCTTCGGCGATCTGGGCTGGCTGGCAGTGGCGCTGGTCATCTTCGCCCGCTGGCGTCCCCTGAACGTGATCTGGGGCAGCTGGCTGTTCGGCGCGCTGTGCATCCTGTACCTGTACATCGGCGGCCTGTCCCGCCAGATGCAGGAAGTGTTCCGCGCCCTGCCGTATCTGGTCACCATTATTGTGCTGGTGATCACTTCCCTGCGCAAAAAGCGTGAGGATCAGCCCCCGGCTGCGCTGGGCCTGCCCTATTTCCGCGAGGAGAGATAAGTTGGTTTCCTGCCTGCGGATATGGCGTGCAAAATCTCGCCATAACTGAACAATCGCGGAGGAAATGGTTCCTCCCAATGAGGTGGATCCTCCCTGATGGTGGGGGGATTCATCTTTTACTATTGTCATGGTTATCATATGGCGCATACTCAGAATAGTTAGGATAATTATTCAAAATGTTTCTGTTTGTTACACATCCATGTTTGACACGCCCCCTTCCGCCGCGATATACTGAAATGGTCAGAAAACCCCCGCGCAATACCGAAAGGAGCGGATTTTATGTATCATATCAAGCCCATGCTGGCGCTTGTGCTGGCTGTCCTTTTGCTGTGCGCTCCTGCTTTCGCTCAGGAAAATCAGACCCTGTGGGCGGATTTCGGTGAAGGCAGCAACGAAATGACGCTGGTGGTCGTCTTTCCCGATCTGACCACCAAGGGCTATCGGATCCATAGTGATCAGCCCACCATGCTGGCGGCCCTTTTGGAGCTGAAGCTGGTCAAAGCAGACGAAACCGAAGGCGTGATGCGCCTTGTGGAGGTGGACGGCTGTGCCCTGCCCAAGGACAATCCGGATGCCTATTGGTTCGTCTCCATGCACGATCCATCGCTGGACAGCCTGACCCCTGCGGAGCAGCCCCTTGATCAGCTGCCGCTGGCAGGCCAGACCTACGCCTTCGGCATGATCAACAGCGAGGCGGCTCATGAGTAAGGCGCGGCCTAAGCTGGTACGGGACAGGATACCGGAGATCATCGGGCAGAGCGGACGGTCCTGCCGCTGGCGGGTGCTGGATGACGAGGAGTTCCGTCAGCAGGCGGATGCCAAGCTGGCGGAGGAGTTGGCAGAGTATCTGGAAGCGGGCGATGTGGAAGAACTGGCCGATCTGCTGGAGGTAGTCTATGCTGCTGCGCAGGCCAGAGGATGCAGCCCTGCGCAGTTGGATGCCATCCGATGGGAAAAAGCGGAGAAACGCGGCGCGTTCAGCCGCCGGATTCTGCTGGAAACCATTGACCCGCCGACGGAGCAGTGAGGGGATACAGCAATCCCTCGCACCGGCGAATATTCCCGCATCGAAAAACATATTCTATGCGGGAGCTTTTTTGACAATAGCCCTGCCATAGGATACAATAGAAGTGGTGGAAATCCTGCTGCAAACGCTCTGGCTTTGGCAGCCCGTCAACCAGCCGGATGCCTGTACGATCATCATTCACAGGAGGTGCCGTGGTTATGCGGCTGGAAGCTCTTTATCAGACGCTGAAGGCGGCGATGCCGTCCCAGCAGGTGCAAAAAAGCGTGCCCATGAGCCGTTATACCACCCTCAGGCTGGGCGGCCCGGCGGATCTTTTCTGCTGGATCACCTCTGTGGAGCAGCTCTCCTCAGCCCTGAAAGCCGCCCGGGAACATGAGGTTCCCGTCACCCTGATTGGCAACGGTTCCAACCTGCTGGTGCGGGATGGCGGCATCCGGGGCCTGGTGATCCATCTGGGCGAGAATTTCGCGCAGGTGACGGATCCCACCCCCATGCCCGACGGCACGTTTTCCCTGACTGCCCAGGCGGGTGCGACCCTGCAGAAGCTCTGCAACACCGCCGCTGATCATGCCCTTACCGGTCTGGAATTTGCCTTCGGCATTCCCGGTACCGTGGGCGGCGCTGTGTATATGAACGCAGGCGCGTACGGCGGTGAGATGAAGGATGTGCTGCATTCCATCACTGCCATGGACATGGAGGGCAACACCCATGTATACGCCGCATCTGAACTGGAGCTGAGCTACCGCCACAGCGCTTTGATGCAGCTGGATCAGGTGGTCACCTCTGCCACGGTGCTCCTGCGCCCCGGCGACGGCGACACCATCCGCACCGCCATGCGGGAGTTTTCCCAGCGCAGGCGGCAGAAACAACCCATTCATCTGCCCAGCTGCGGCAGCACCTTCAAGCGTCCGGAGGGATATTTCGCCGGTACGCTGATTCAGGACTGCGGCCTCAAAGGCTGCCGTATGGGCGGCGCCAGCGTCAGTGAACTGCACGCGGGCTTTCTGGTCAATGATCTGGAAGGCACCGCCACTGACTATCTGGCTTTGATGGCTTATGTGCAGAAAACCGTTTTTGATCAAACCGGCGTACGCCTTGAGCCTGAGGTGCGCATTCTTGGAGAGGATGCCCCCATCAACGCCGTGTAACCTTACCAAAGGAGGAAAACGATGCAATTTTTCCTGCTGACCGGCATGAGCGGAGCCGGAAAAACCGTAGCCATCCGCTATCTGGAGGACCTGGGCGCCCTGTGCGTGGACAACCTGCCTCCCATGATGCTGGTGCCCTTTATTGAGGCCTGCCAGACCAATAACCTGCGCAATGACATGGTCGCCATCGGGACGGATATCCGTTCCGGCGAGTTTTTTGATGCCAAGGCGGTCACCCGCATGATCGATGAGGCCCGTCTGGTGGGGCATCATATCAACACGCTGTTCATCGAAGCCAGCGACGAAGTGCTGGTGAACCGCTACAAGGAGCAGCGGCGCGAGCATCCCCTCTGCGCGGAGGGCCTGCGGTTGGAAGAAGCCATCCGTGAGGAACGCAGCCGCCTGCAGCCCCTGAAGGAGACTGCCAACTACCTGATCGATACCTCCAGCCTGCGCCCCCGCGCCTTGCAGAAGAGGATTCGCGACATCGCCTCTCAGGCGGGTGGCGAGCCCTCCCTGCGGGTGGATGTGCTCAGTTTCGGCTTCAAGCGCGGCCTTCCCCGCGAGGGCGATCTGGTCTTTGACGTGCGCTTTTTGCCCAATCCCTTCTATATTCCTGAATTGGGTCACCATACCGGTCTGGATGAGGATGTGCGCACCTTCGTGCTGGAGCATCCCGTCACGCAGGAATTCCTTGTCAAGAGCATGGATATGATCACCTTCCTGCTGCCCAACTACATCACCGAGGGCAAGCACCGGCTGGTGATCGCTGTGGGCTGCACCGGCGGCGCTCACCGCAGCGTTGCTATTGCGGAGTACATCGGTCAGCAGATCAAGGAACAGGGATATCATGTGAATGTAAACCACCGGGATATTGCGCTGGAGCAGGCCCACTGGGCTGCCAAGAGCGAGTACCAGAAGGGCGAGCCGTAAGGCAGCCCTGTGCTGATGACCCAAGGCTTTTTCCGGCTTTTACTGAATGCTGTCTACGTTTATTCACCAAGGAAATACGAGGTGACTCCATGTCCATCGACAATCAACCTGCAGTGAAACGCAGGGGCGCATTGCTGCTTCTGTTCTTCACCCTGCTGCTGTATGCCGCCTGCAGCGTATTTGCCAAACTCAGCGGCAACGCCATGGAAGCCGGTAATCTGACCGGCTCATTGGTGTTTCTGGCGCTGGAATTCCTTATGCTGGTGGTCTACAGCCTTTTGTGGCAGGTGGTGCTGAAGCATCTGCCCCTGAATGTGGCCTATGCCTCCAAGGGACTTTGCACCCTGTGGACCTGCCTGTTCGGCATCCTGCTGTTTCAGGAGGCGCTGACGCTGGGCAAGGCGCTGGGCACGCTGCTGGTGCTGGGCGGCGTGTATCTGGTCGTGACCGATCCGGCTGCAGAGGAGGCGTGATGATATGAATTACGGCGTTCTGATCTATCTCATCACTCCTGTCCTGTCGGCTGTGAGCCAGATCCTGCTCAAGCGGGCAGCGGATAACGAGAAATACACCGGCATCCGGTTTTACCTGAACTGGCAGGTGATCCTTGCATATGGGCTATTTTTCGGCTGCATGCTGCTGAACGTGATCGCCATGCGCACCCTGGACCTGAGCGTCGCCAGCCTGATGGAAGCCGCCAGTTACCTGTATGTGATGGTGCTGAGCTGGTTGATCCTGAAAGAAAAGCTGACCCGGCGCAAGCTGATCGGCAACGGCCTGATCGTGCTGGGCATTGTGCTGACGCTGACGGTGAATGTGCCACTGTGGTGAGGGCGGGAAGCGTAGAGCCAAAGGGCTCCGCCCTTTGGAAACCCGGCAGGAGGCAGTGCCTCCTGCACCTCCGGATTGCGCCATTTCATGGCGCAAAGAATTGGTTTTTTGTTTCAACATTCCCTTTTTCGCCTGTGAAACAGGCGAAATAAGCGGGATTCCAAAGGGGTTCAACCCCTTTGGCAGGGATCCAAGGGGCAGAGCCCCTTGGCCCGCGGAGCGCCCCCACGTAACAACTGCGGTACCCCCGCTTCTACTCATAAAGGAGGAATCCCCCATGGAAAACCAGATCATTACCCCCAAGAAAACGATCTTCTCCGGCATCCAGCCCTCCGGCACCCTGACGCTGGGCAACTATATCGGCGCGCTGCGGAACTTCACCCTTTTGCAGGATGAGTACAACTGCATCTACTGCGTGGTGGACATGCATGCCATCACCGTGCGCCAGAACCCTGCCGACCTGCGCCGCCGCTGCCTGGAGCTGGCTGCCACCTACATCGCCTGCGGTTTGGATCCCAAGAAGAACATCATCTACTGCCAGAGCCATGTGAGCGGTCATGCGGAGCTGGGTTGGATCCTGAACTGCTACACCTACATGGGCGAGCTGAACCGCATGACCCAGTACAAGGACAAGGCCGCCAAGCATGCGGATAACATCAACGCCGGTCTGTTCACCTATCCGGTGCTGATGGCTGCGGACATCCTGCTGTACCAGGCCGATCTGGTGCCCATCGGCGCCGACCAGAAGCAGCATCTGGAACTGACCCGCGATATTGCCCAGCGTTTCAACGGCGTGTACGGTGATGTGTTCACCGTGCCGGAAGGCTACTTTGGCAAGGTGGGCAGCCGCGTGATGAGCCTGCAGGAGCCCACCCGCAAGATGAGCAAGTCCGACCCCGAGGACTGCTACATCGCCATTCTGGATCCTGCCGATGTGATCCGCCGCAAGGTAAAGCGCGCCGTCACCGACAGCGATGCCGAGATCCGCTTCGATCCCGAAAACAAGCCCGGCGTGAGCAACCTTCTGTCCATCATCGCCGCGCTGACCGGCGACAGCATTGAAAATGTGGTCAACGACCTGTCCGGTCAGGGCTACGGCACGCTGAAGAACCGGGTCAGCGAGTGCATCATCGAGACCCTGTCCCCTATTCAGGAGGAGCACAAGAAGCTTATGGCGGACAAGGCGTACCTGCAGGGCATTCTGGACGAAAACGCCCAGCGCGCCAACGCCATCGCCACCCGTACCCTGCGCAAGGTGCAGAAGAAGATCGGCTTTGCTGCCAGAGGGTAAGCTCGGTTTTTCCATGTAAACATTCGAATCAACACACAGGGCTGTTGCAGTATTGCACTTGCAGCAGCCCTGTTCTTTTATCGGCAATCACGAACGCACAGGCAGTACTCCCAAAATTTTCACCCTGTGAAAGAAATGGGTCTGTTTTGCCCGTCTATTAGAGTGAACCGGTTGAAAGCGCGCTGCCGGTGGGAAAGGAGGGCGCCCATTGCAGATCGAGGAGCTCATCGAACGCTACGGCAATGATATTCTGCGGCTGTGCGCCGTGTATCTGGGGGATCACCAGCTGGCACAGGATGCCTTTCAGGAAACCTTCCTAAAGGCATGGAAAGGGCTGGACAACTTCCGGGGGGACAGCAGCGAGAAAACATGGCTCAGCCGCATCGCGGTGAATACCTGCCGGGATCTGCTGCGCTCCGGCTGGCTGAGGATGCTGAAAAAGAGCAAACCCATGGAAGAGATCATGGAGCTGGCAGCCCCTGCGCCAAACCCGGAAGCCGCCGCTGTACGGGAAGCCACGCTGGCCCTCAGCGGCAGATACCGGGAAGTGATCGTACTCTACTACTATGAAGGGATGCAGACCAGCCAGATCGCCAAGGTACTGAACCTGCCGGAAAACACCGTGTCCACGCGGCTGCGGCGGGCGAGAGTACAGCTGGGCCGTTTACTGAGAGAGGAGGTTGAACCGTGAAACGCAATGATTTTGCAGCCCATTTGCACCAGAGCATGGAACCCGTTCAACTCTCTCCGCAGTTGAAGAGGGCGACGCTGGATCGCATCGCAGGAAAGGAACAGCCTGTTATGAAAAAGAAATTATCGGTTGCGCTGGTATTGGCGCTGGTATTGTGCCTCTTGATGGCGGCAGCAGTGGCAGCCGCCCACCGGGCGGGACTTCTGGACTTCGTCGGGCGGTATGCCAACATCTATGTGCCAGAGGATGCCCAGACCTATGTACAGACCGATGTTGCCACGCTGGAGAATGAGCTGGTCACCGCTACGGTGCGGGAGATGTACTATGACGGCAAAGTAGCCCGCATGGTGGTGGATGTGACCCCCAAGGCAGACAACATCCTGCTGCTGGGCGAGGATATGTGCCCCGAGGATCCGTGGGAGAACATGAAGCTCCACCCGGGCGGGGAAGAAAATCAGGATCTGCGCCCAGTGATGCAGGTGTATCAGGAGGGCGGCTATGAGGCGGCCTATGCGGTGTCGCTGGGCTTGTGGCCTGTGGATGAGAACACCCTCAGCACAGGCGGCGTGATGGACTACTACGGCAACGAAGATGGCACCCTGACCATTTACCAGCAGGAAGAATACAAAAATGCCCCTGAAGAATTAACAGCCCGTCTGCGGCTGTTGGTGATTCCCTGGGAGGCACCCCTGACAGAAGGCAGCGAGCCCCTGTATGAGCAGCGTATGGATCTGAACCAGCTGCTCACCCTGACCCAGACCGCAGCTTCTACCGAGGCCTACCTGTGCACCCAGCCGGTGGAATTGCCCTCCGTGGGTGTGCGTATCGATGGCCTGCTGATCGAGGTCAAGCCCCAAGAGCTGTACGCCACGCTGAACTTCACCGTCACGGACCGGGCGGTCTACGATGCGCTGGACAGCGGCCTGTGGTTTGAATTCATCGACCCGGAGAGTACAGCTGAATCCCCTTATGAGCAACGCCTCATGGAAGGTCTCAGCGGCGGTGGCAGCATCGGCCCCGTGGATTGCGATGACCCTGCATATGCCGTCCGATTCCGCCAGCGGGAGACCCTGGGCCGCAACGAGCTGCATCAGGTGTATACCGTGCGTGCCTTCGATGCGTGGGAAAAGCAGCGGTACGAAACCGTGACGCTGGTGATGCAGCCTGCTACTTTGGAAGAAGTAGAGGCGTTTGCCGAAGGGAATATGTTGAAGTGAATCAAGCAGAAACCCTCGCGCCGTCAGCGCGGGGGTTTCTGCATAAATCACAGTAAAACCATCTGCGGTTCATGGGCGGCAAACGGGAGCGCTGCTTACCTTGCACCAAAAACTCTCGTTTTTGCTGCCTGCGCCGGAAAATCCGTCCGGCAAAAGATGGACTTTGATCAGGCTTTCTCCGCTTTGGCCATGACCGCCGCCAGCACCGATGCCAGTGCAAAGGCGGCAAAACCAAACACAAAGGGCATCTTGGGCGTCCACTCGTAGAGGAAACCTGCCAGCGCAGCGCCGAAGATGTTTCCGAAGGACTTCATGGCGTTGAAGGAACCCATCACCAGATTGCTGTGTTCCCCTTCTCCCAATACGGCGGCGCGGTTCTGCATCAGGGGGACGGAAACAAAATAGAAGGCGAAAAACAGCACATTCACCACAATAAAGGGGATCACATTCCCAAAGAGGATCACGCCCAGCATGGCAGCTGTACACATGCCCATTACCCCGGCGATGTAGGGTGAAATCCTCTCCCGGCGCAGGATCCACATGCACAGCGTACCATTGGACACAATGGAGATGATTCCCAGCGCGGCTTTGATGATCCCGTTGTAGCCGGAGGTAAGCTGGAATTGATCCCGCAGGTAGAAATTGAAACACTGTTCAAAGGCAATATAGCCCAGATTGCCAAGGCCGTAGATCAGGAACAACAGAAGCAAGGTACGGGTCATGAACTGGCGGCACTGGGCGATGGCAGCAAAGGGATTGCACTCCTTCAGGCGTAGGTGCTCCTGCCAAGGCCCCTGAACCTGCCTGTCCTCCCGGCAGCCGATATACAGCAGCACGGACATGCTGGCAAGAACGGCGGCTTGCAGCCACACGGAATAGTAGATGTTGATCTCGCCTACCATACCGCCCACGAAATAGCCGAAGGATGCGGATACCGAATTGACGATGGCGTTGACCGCCAGATTCCGGCCCCGGGTCTCCTCCGGGGAACAGTTGACCGTATAGGTAAGGAAAGCCACATAGCAGCCGCCGATAAAGATACCGGCAAACATGCGCGCCAGCAGGAATTGCAGCTCGGTTTGAGCCAACCCGAAAAATACCTGACCCAGCGCGTACCCCAGGCCGCTGATCAGCAGCACTTTCCGGCTGGACAGGATGCCCGCCAGTTTGCCCCAGAAGGGGGAGAAGAGAAAGTTAAAGGCGCTCATCACAGCCAGCGCCAGGCCGAACATATAATCATTCAGCCCCTGATCCACAATGATGGCAGGCGTAACAGGATGAACAAAATTGGCTGCCATATTGAAAATAAACATGATCACAAAAAAGTAGCCCAGATTGGCGTTGCCTTTTTTCATGGCGATCTTCCTTCCGCTGGCACAAAGGTGGCGCGCAGCGGGATTATCTTACCAGAGAGGATCGGCTCCGTCAATGGCGCAGCGCATTTCTTGTCAGCGCTTTGCCTGCGTGCTATACTAAGACGGTCCATTCACATCGGTAAACCAAAACGGAGGTCGTATCATGAACCACTTTTTCGCCTATCTGGACCGCCTGAAACTGATCCGCCGGTGGGGCCTGATGCGCAACATCGAGCAGGAAAACGATATGGAACACAGCATGCAGACTGCCATGATCGCCCACGGGCTGGCGGTGCTGGGCAACCGCCGCTACAACCGCCATGTGAATCCGGAAACCGTGGTCACTCTTGCCCTGTATCACGATGCCAGCGAAGCCCTCACCGGGGATCTGCCAACTCCCGTCAAATATAGAAACCCGGAGATGCAGACCGCCTACCATGACATCGAAAACCGCGCACGGCAGCGTCTGCTGGGCATGCTGCCCGATGATCTGCAAGCTGACTTTGCCCCGTACATCCAGCCGGATGAGGCCAGTGAATGCTGGCAGCTGGTGAAGGCAGCCGACCGCATCAGCGCATACCTGAAATGCCTGACCGAGGAAAAGCTGGGCAATGGTGAGTTTGCCAAGGCCAAGGAAACCATTCTGGAAAGTCTGACCAGCAGTTCCCTGCCGGAAGTGAAGGATTTTCTGGAGTCCTTTGTACCCAGCTATACCCTGACCCCGGATGAGCTGAGCCGGGGATAAGGGGAGGCCGATGGGGCTGTTGCTGCCAATGAACGCTGCTCTGCAACACCGGCCTGTGTTCCGTGGCTGCCCATTCCCTGCTTGGGAGGGCAACTTCGGGCTGCTGATGCGATACGCGCAGCATGGGCGGATTTCATGGGCAGCCGTCGGGCTGTCCGCAACCGGGTGCAATGTTCAGAAGCCGCAGAGGAATAACAAATCAAAACCTCCGGAAGATCATCGATCATTCCGGAGGTTAGACTGTCGAAAAACCCAAGGAGGTATTGGAGGGCCGCAGCCCTCCAATTGCCAAACCGAAACCAGCGACATGCGCGGTGGTTTCGGAACCCTTGCGTAGCAAGGGATTCCTAACGCCGTTTGCCGCCCGGGGAGCCGTAGGCTCCTAGGCAAACGGTGCAAAACTCGTCAAAAAAGCCGCCGCAGGCGTGTTTTTTGACGACCTGACCTCCGGAAGATCATCGATCATTCCGGAGGTTTATGTATTCAGGGATTGTCATGGGCTGCAGGCCCAGCCGTTTGGCTTTCCGTTATCCCAGCTTGATGCAGGCGGGGCCTTCAGGTCGAATTGCCAGTACATTGCAGCTGTGCTGACCAAAGACCAGCTCCATCTCCTTGACGAAGCTGTCCAGCATGGCATTGGGCACGAAGTTCAGGGTGGTGCCGGCAAAGCCGCCGCCGTGGACGCGCCATGCGCCGCTATTCTGCAGCTTGCTCTGGCTCAGCATCAGAGCCAACGCCAGCTCCTGGCGGTCGGAGGTAGCAAAAATGTTCTGCAGATACTCGAAGCTGCTGCGTCCGCTTTCGATGATCAGGTTCAGGAAAGCGGGCATGTCATCCCGCTGCAGGGCGCATACCAGCTCGGAAACGCGACGGTTCTCGGCAAAGTAGTGGGCGGCGCGCATGATGGCACGGTCAGCATTCTGATCCTTCAGCTGCTGTCGCACCCGGGGCAGCTCCCGCATGAACTGTTCCGGCAGCACAGAGCGCAAGTCGGGCTGCCCGAAGCACTGGGCCACGGCCTTCATCTCAGCGGGGATGGAGGCATAGGCAGGGGTCAGGTCGTCGTGGCTGCCGCCGGTGTTGACCACCACCAGCTGATAACCCATCTTGGCGAAATCGTAGGGGATGGCGGTCACCTGAGGGTCGGGGTTCTGGAAGTCGATGTAGCATAGGCCGCCCACGCTGCTGGCCATCTGATCCATCAGGCCGCTGGGCTTGCCGAAGTACACGTTTTCGGCGTACTGGGAGATGATGGCGCGCTTTTTGGCATCCAGCTTGTTGCCGGCATACAGCTCGTCAAAGATGGCGCAGATGAGCACCTCAAAGGCGGCGGAACTGCTCAGGCCGCTGCCGGAGCGCACATTGGAGGTGATAACCGCATCGAAACCGCCGATGGCGAGGCCTTCCCGGTGCATACCGTGGGCTACGCCACGCACCAGAGCGGCGGTGGTGCCTTCCTCCTCCTTGCGGGGAGCCAGCTGATCCGGCGCGACGGACAGGCTCAGGGCCGGATAGCCCTCGCTGTGGATGTTGACGATGTTGTCATCCCGGCGGGTGACAGCAGCCAGCGTGTCCAGATTGACGGCGGCAGCCAGCACCTTGCCGCGGTTGTGGTCGGTGTGGTTGCCGGAGATCTCGGTGCGTCCGGGGGCGCTGATCATATAGATGGGCTGGGCGTTGCCGATCAGATCCTCATGGCGCTTCAACAGCCCGGTGTAACGGGCGCGCTGGTTCACCAGCATGCCTTCCCGGCTGCCGTACAGGGTCATCAGTCGTTGCATCACATCGGGGCTTTGCAGCTGCCGCTGCATCTTTGCGTACTGATTCATCAGTTGCTCTTCCTTCCTTGCTTTGTGATGAGTTACTGTCGTCAGGGGTTGAGGCTGTCGGCAACAGACTGCCAGAAGGCGGTCATCTCAGCCGCGCCCAGTTGGTTCAGTTCCTCGCGGAACTGGGTCAGTGTCTGGTCGTTGATGGGGGTTTCACCCAGTACAAAGTTGGCGATGGCGGTATCCGCATACCGGCCCAGCTCCAGCTGGAGCGGATTCACCTGCGCCCGCTGTTCGGCGGTCAGGGTGTAGTAGGGGAACGCCATGCGCAGGTAGGGGGCCAGTACGTCGCACTGGCTGGTCACGTGTGTGACGGCTTGATCACCGAAGCTGGCGTTGAAAGCCTTGGGGAACAGCAGCGGCATTTCGCCGGTATCAGTGATGCTGATGGCGCCGCTGGAGATGCGGTACATGGTTTCGTCATCGGTGTGCCAGTTCCAGGTGCCGTCTGCGGCGTAGGACCAGCAGTCGCCTTCCTTGCCCACCATGGCTTCGATCGCGCCTTCCTCGGTGTAGAGGATATCCACCCAGCGCAGAAGGGCGGCAGGATCGGCGCAGGCAGAGGTGATGGCGAAGGTGCCCCGGCTGATCTGACCGTTCAGGTCCCGGTAGACCTGTGTGCCATCAGCAGCGGTGAGAGGCTCCAGCACCACGTAGTTCTGGCAGTGATCCAGCGGCAGCAGGTACAGGGGCGTGGGAGCGAAGAATGCACCGTAGGTGATGGTGGCCTTCTCGTCGGTTACCAAACGCAGGCTGTCAGCCATTTCAAAGCCGTCAGGATCCAGCAGGCCTTCGGCGTAGAGGGTGCGCATATCCGCAAGGAACGCGGCGAAACTGTCCTCCAGAGGCCAGTAATGCACCTGCCCGGCATCGTCCAGATAGAGGTTGTAGTCGTTGGCAACCACGCCATAAGCATGGCTGAAGAACTTCAGGTCCCACGGGCCGATGAACAGGAAGGGCTTTTCGTCGCTCTTGCCGTTCTTGTTGGGATCCCGGTCACGGAAGGCACGGAGCACCTGAGTGAGGCTCTCCATGTCGGTGGGCTTGTCCAGATGCAATTCCTCCAGCCATGTCTGGTTGATCCACATGGCATTCTGGGTGGACAGGGTCTGAATCATGGGCAGCGCGCCCACCTTGCCGTTGGGCAGGGTGATGGCGGCGAGCCAGTCCGGGTTTTCCTGCAAAAGCGCCCACAGGTTGGGGGCATTCTCAGGCAACAGGGGCAGCAGGTCGATCAGCTGACCGGAATCGGTGTAGCGGATTAGTTCCTCGCTAGTCAGTGTGGCTTTGAACAGCACATCCGGCAGCTGACCACCCTGGGCAAACATGCCATCTTTGGCGGCCTGCCATTTGGCTGCGTCGGTGTACTCCTGAAACGTGAAGCCCACGCCGGTGCGCTCCTGCATACGGGTGAAAAAGTCGTTGGAAGCCCAGTCCTTGGCGCTTTCCTGACCGTCAAAACCCGCCATCACAAATTCCTGCGCAAAACAGGCAGCGGGCAAAAGCAGCAGCACGGTCAGCAGGCAAAGGAATCGTTTCAGCATAACTTCGCCTCCCTGAGAAAATGTGTGTTGGACAGGGAAAGGGGCAGACAGTCCCACCCTATCTATATTATTATAACCCATTCAGAGGGGTTTGGAAAGTATGTTGCATAAAAAAGATAGGCAATATGCCCGATTTTGCTGCTGCAAGTGTCCGTGCCAATGGATGCTGTGTTGCAAACACCAAATGGAATAATGTGACGCATCAGACCGTTCCTTCCAACGATCAAATCTACTCAATCATTACAGTACATCAAATTTAATATCGTTCCACATAGATAAGAGGATCTCACCGGCGTTCAAGTCATCCCATATCACAAAATGAATCAGCCATTTTGCTGCTCATACAAATACCTCCCTTTTCAAAGGGAGGCACAAAATGATAAAGTCATATTGTAAGGGGTAAAGAGCACTTTCAGCCTACCTTCCCCTCTCCGACGGCGCATCCTTGATCATCCGGCGGATATCATCCATCAGATTGGTCAGGCTGGGGGACACCTTCATGGATTTTTCCACCTTTTCGATGGAGGACATAACAGTGGTGTAATGCCGACCGCCAAAGGCTTCGCCGATCTTGGTCAGGCTCAGGCCCATCATTTCGCGCACCAAATACATGGCAATCTGCCGGGGAACTGTGATATCATGATTACGGCGGGGGCTCTTCAGGTCGTCCACGGTGATGCCGTAATAGGCGGCGACGGACTCCTGGATCAGCTCGGTGCTGATGGGGCGGGTATCCCGCTTGAGCAGCTCCTTGAGGGCCTCCTGTGCCAGCTGCATATCCACCGGACGGCGGGTCAGGCCGGAATAGGCGGTCAGGCGGGTCAGGCTGCCCTCCAGCTCGCGCACGTTGGTGTCGATGCGCTCAGCGATCAGTTCCAGCACATCATCGGAGATGACCAGGTGCTCAAACTCGGCCTTCTTGCGCAGGATCGCCAGACGGGTCTCGAAATCCGGGCGCTGAATATCCGCATTCAGGCCGCCTTCAAAGCGGCTGCAGAGCCGTTCCTCCAGCTTCTGGATCTCCCGGGGCGGCTTGTCGCTGGTCATGATGATCTGCTTGCCGGCCTCTTTCAGGTGGTTGAACGTGTGGAAGAACTCTTCCTCCGTGGCGCTCTTGCCTGCGATGAACTGGATATCGTCCACCATCAGGATATCGGCGGTGCGGAAACGGTCGCGGAACTGCTGGTTGCGGTTGGTCTGCATGGCGGTGACCAGCTGATTGGTAAAATCCTCACTGGTGATGTAGACGATGTTCATCTCCGGGTGCAGTTCGTGGGCGTAGTGACCGATGGCGTGCATCAGGTGGGTTTTGCCAAGGCCCACGCCGCCGTAGATGAACAGCGGGTTGTACGCCTGAGAGGGCACCTCTGCCACCGCCAGGGACACCGCGTGGGCGAAGCGGTTGCCGCCGCCCACCACAAAGGTATCGAAGGTATACTTGGGGTTCAGATTTGCCAGACGCGGACCTGCCTGTTGCTGATCCAGCTCCCGCATGCGGTCTTCCAGCTCATCCGTGCAGAGCACTTCTACGATGAGGGTTTTCCCTGCTGCTTTGCACACCGCCTCAGAGATGTTGGGCAGGAAACGCTTCACGCCGATATCCATGATCAGCTTGTTGACGCACTGCAAAAGCAGGTGGTCGTTGATCAGGGCATGCGGCTTGAGGGGGGAATCCACCCAAGTTTCGTAACTGACGCGGTTCATTTCTTCCTTCAGAACCATGCATGCTGAGGACCAGATCCGTTCCGCTTCGGACATATTTTCAACCCCTTCTTGGTATAAATTCTGCATATAGACTACATGGTTTTCCACATCTGGTGTACAAAAATCGCCTTGGCGTGGAAAACACAGCTTTATGTGGAAAAAGGCAAATGTGCCCCTTGTCATTGGGGTACTCATCATATCAAAACCCTGTGTTTTTGGCAAGTACCGACATTTTTGAACACTTGCATAGCCACTCTTCTTCCCGCACATTTGGATGTCCAGTCCTTGTGTGTGGAAAAATGTCAAGCACAAGACATAGTTTTCGGTCCAAACAGCTATGCAGCGTATACATAAAAAATCGAATAAATATTAATTCTTAACAAGATGTTACCGCTCCCGGAAGCAGATTTTCCTTCCATCGTCACAAGGATTCCTGCCGCCAACTGTAGAATGTTACAGAGTGGGAAACGAATTCTGTCGGATTTGACACAAATCAAAGGAGGTGCAGCAGCATGGCCATTCCTGTAATGCAGGAAGCCGTGGAACAGGCAGTGGCGCCACTGTTGGGGATCATGCTGGTGCAGTCCTGCCCCATTGTGGAGGATCTGACGGAGTTTCTGCGCGGCTATGCCCCCTACCGGCAAGGGCTGGAGGCCTTCCGGGACGAGCTGGAAAACGAGCTTCTGCGCCTTCTGGGCCGCTACACCCACGGCAGCATGCTGGTGATCGCTGACAATTATCAGCCCATCCGTCTGGGACGGGAGATGCTGCGACGCATCACCGACGAGGTCATGGGCGTGCTCTTTGAAAGCCTGACCCCGTTTTCTGCCAACTTCATCAAGCTGAACGACTATAGTCTGCGGGTCCAGAGCCTGTCCGCGCTGCGGGTGCTGGTCACCCGGTACGCTTCCTACTATTCTCAGGAGGATCTCCGCTTCATGGCCCGGATGATCCGCAGTATCTATCCGCCCCACCGCTATCAGGGTTGGTTGCCCATCGACTGGTAACCGGGCTTTTGTTAGATTTGACAGCCGTTGATTCATAACCGTTGTGTTCTGCATGCACAACGGTTCAGATCGTCAAAAAACACGCCTGCGGCGGCTTTTTTGACGAGTTTTGCACCGTTTGCCTAGGAGCCTAGGGCTCCCCGGGCGGCAAACGGCGATAGGAACCCCTTGCTACGCAAGGGTTCCGAAACCACCGTACACGCCGCTGGTTTCGGATGAACAATCGGAGGGCTGCGGCCCTCCGATACCTCTGAGACTTCTTTGACAGTCTGAACCGTTGTGTTCTGCATGCGCAACGGTTTTTTGTTGTTTTCCCAGCCTTTGCAAGGCGGGTACGCCTTTGCGAAATCTGTCGAATCCTGGGGAAAGATGCTGATTTCCTCCCTTCCCCGCACTTTCTGTCGGAAACAGGAACCGCTGTTTTTTGGTTTATCCAAAGGGTTTGCAGCATCCGCCAACCTTCGTGCCGTCATCAATCGCCTCAATGCGCCTCCATCCCCTCGTTTTCGTCCGAAAAACACAACATATTGTGTCGGCATATGCACCTTCTACCATATTTGCCACTACTTTAGCCGAAATCCACACAGGGGCTGATTTTGGTGGTATCATTCAGAAAAAGCACGAACCGGCTGAACTTTGGCTAACCGGGGCGGTTTATCAGGAGGAGGAAATGGCAATGGAGGAACTGCGGGTTTTAATGGTGGACAATCACGAATGTTTCCGCAAGGCAGCGGCAGAATTTCTGCGCAAGCAGGACGGGATCCGTCTGGTACGGGAAGCGGGCAACGGCGCCGAGGCGCTGGAGCAGCTCAGTCGGGAGCCCTTCGATATCCTGATCACCGATCTGGTGATGCCTCAGATGGACGGCTACACCCTTTTGGAAAGTATCGCGCGGCTGCGGCTCAGCCCCATGCCCAAGATCATCGTTGCTACCGCCCTGGCCCGGGACGATTTTGTTCTGCGGGCCATTGAACGGGGAGCCAACTTCTTTCTGGTCAAGCCCTACGAGCCCCAGCACCTGCTCAGCCACATCCGGGAAGTGTGCGGCGCATCCCAGCCCCACGGCAGCCTGCTGACCCCCGGCGGCGGCGCATCCCGTGTGCAGACCCTGGACGAGCGGCTGGGCAGCCTGTTCCTGACCATTGGCATCCCCGCCCACATCAAGGGCTACCAGTACCTGCGCCATGCCGTCAAAATGGTCATCGAACGCCCCGACCTGATGAGCCGCATCACCAAGGAGCTATACCCGGGCATCGCCAAGCATTTCGGCACCAGCGCCTCCAAGGTAGAGCGGGCCATCCGGCACGCTATTGAAGTGGCGTGGAACCGTGGAAGGATCGAGACCCTGAACTCGGCGTTCGGGTGCCGGGTGTGTACCCCGGAGGATAAGCCTACGAATGGGGAATTCATTGCCATGTTGGCTGATAAACTTTCCATGGAAAGAAGCGCATAAATCCCTTATGACTCAATACTTTGAGCGCCATCGTCTCATAGCAAAATAGCGATGAATCCCAAAACCGCCCCCAATATAGCGATAAACGCATAAACAAAATAGCGACCAACACCAACCATTCATTGCCTTTTCACAGTGTAAAGAAAACATGGGTGAAAAAGTGTCAGGGAAAGGGTGTTGGTCGCTTTGAATTTACAGAGGATGATTGCGCTATTTATGGAGTATTGCCGGAGCAAGCAGCTCAGGGCAAAGACGATGGCTTCCTATGAGCAGACATTGAAGCTGTTCGCACGTTGGGTGTGGGAGAGATATGATATTGAGAATGCTGATGAGGTCAAAGAGCCGCACATCAGGTCATATATCATTGATTTGCAAAGCAGAGGCAAATATACCTTCTGCGCAGACGAACGCTCCACGGAACAGAACCATCCCGCCAACAGAAGGGATTACAGGCAGAAAA
>SVGQ01000113.1 GCA_015056245.1 Clostridiales bacterium
CTTTGGCATCCCCACTGCTTGCGTATAGCAATCTTACTTCACCGGCACGCCAGCTTCCGCCGCCACCTTGCGCATATGCCGGGCAGCCCGCAGATAGCTGTCGTGATCCGGCAGGTGCTCCACGAACACAGGAGTGTCCTCGCCCAAGGCATGGGCCAGCTGGGTGACCTCGCCCAGATTCATCACGCCTTCGCCGGGCTGCACTTCCAGAATACTGCAGGGCAGATCGCCGGGGGTCATGCGCGCATCCTTGGCGTGGATGCTGACGATATGCGGCCCCAGCAACTCAAAGCAGTGGCGCACGAAGGCATCCCGGTTGTGGTAACGTTCCACGCTGTTGATCATATTGGTGAAGTCCAGATGAACGGAAAACGCTTTGCGGTCCACATCCTTCAGGAGCTGAAGATAGCTTTCGGGAGAATCTGGCACCATCCACGGCATGGGCTCCAGCGAATAGGTGGTATGGGTTGGTTTCACCTCGTCGATGATCCGCTGGGAGATGGTGACGATCTTTTCGTAGGTTTCCTTAGTGTAGTTATCCGGGTGATAACCATCCCAGTAGTCGCCGCAGGAGCCACTGATGTTGACGCAGCAGTTGGCTCCTACTTCGTCTGCCAGCGCCAGCTGCTGAACGGACCAGGCAAAGGCCGCTTCTGCTTCTGCCTTGTCCGGGGAAAACAGGTTCTTCCAGATGCCCACCTCGCCGATCAGCAGGTCATTGGCCCGGGCGCAGTCCAGATATGCCTTGCGCACCTCGGGGGCAGCATCGGAATTGACGGGGAAAACCACCGCGCTGTAGCCCAGTTCCTTCACTTGGGCCAGCCATTCCTCTGGAGAGTTGTAGGGGTTCATCACAGAGCCGCCAAGTCTCATATCGGTTTCCTCCTTACCAAGTGAATGAGCCGGGACGCACCACGCTGGGATCGATGTGCTGCAAATCCGGCGAACAAGTCATCGCCATGGTGTAGCGCAGCTGACGGGTGATGTCTTCGATGCCGTTCTTCACGCCCTCGCTGCCGCTTTCGCCCAGCTGCTTCTGCAACGGACGACCGACGCAGCAAGCCGTTGCGCCCAGAGCCAGCGCCTTGAACACATCCATGCCGGTTTGCAGGCTGCAGTCCACAAACAGGGGGATCTTGCCCTCCGTTTCCTTGAGGATCTCCGGCAGGATCATCAGCGGGGGCACAGCGTAGTCCAGACGTCCGTTGTGATGGGAGATGATCATACCCTGAACGCCTGCCTCGGCGCATTTTTGGGCATCCTGACGGCTGAGCACGCCCTTGACCACAAAGGGCAGCTTGGTGGCGTTTACATACTCTTTGAGCTGCTGGAAGGTGATGGGTCGCATCTCCATGCCTTCGATGCAGTCGTAATCCTGATTGTGATTAAAGGCGTGGTCGATATCCATGCCCACTGCCAGCGCGCCGCTTTTCTCCGCGTGCTCGATCTTGGCAAACACGCTGTCACGGTCAGCATAGGTTTTGATGATCTTCACCACCGACGCGCCGGTCTGGATCATGCCGTCCAGCTCTTCCATGGCACCCATGCCGGAAAAGCATACCGCACCGGCATCATAAGTGCCTTTTGCCATCTCTGCCATGCCGTTGGGGTACACATTGCCCATGTGGGACAGGGCAGCGGTCATAACAGGGGTCTTGAAGGTTTTGCCGTAGAGGGTCATTTCAGTGGAAGGCAGCACGCTGTCGATGTGGCGCATTTCCACCAGCAGGCTGTCCAGATAGGCCCGGGTGATCACATCCGACGAGCCCGTTTTGCGGGGATTGCTCATGGGGAATTCCTCCTGTGTGGTTGTACTTTGTTGATGTTATCATTCGCCCTCTGATGGCATTTTCCTGCCAAAAATCCATTGCAAAAAATCTGTTGACAGGCGAATTGTTCTATATTATAGTGTGCAAAGCATCCAAAGCATGGGTGCATCATGCATTGTAAGGAGCATACGCATATGGGTTTTCGCAAGGATTTTATCTGGGGCGCTGCCACCGCTTCCTATCAGATTGAGGGCGCTGCCTATGAGGATGGCAAGGGCCTGTCCATCTGGGATCGTTTTTCTCACGAACCCGGCAAGGTATTCGACGGTCACACCGGCGATGTGGCCTGCGACCACTACCACCGCTACCCGGATGATGTGAAGCTGATGAAGGAAATCGGCCTTCAGGCCTATCGTTTTTCCCTCAGCTGGCCCCGGCTGATGCCCGAGGGCAAGGGCGCGGTGAACCAAAAGGGATTGGACTTCTACAACCGCCTCATTGACGAACTGCTTAAGAACGATATCCGGCCCTTTGTGACCCTGTTCCATTGGGACTTCCCCGCTGCCCTGCAATCGCTGGGCGCCTGGGAAAACCCGGACAGCGTGAAGTGGTTTGAGGACTATACCGCCCTGTGCGCCCGCACCTTTGGCGACCGGGTAAAGGACTTTATCACCTTCAACGAGCCCCAGTGCTTTATCGGTCTTGGCTATGATGTGGGTGTGCATGCCCCCGGCTACCAGCTGCCAAACAGCAGCCTGGTGCCCATGAGCCATCACATCCTGAAGGCCCACGGCACCGCTGTGCGGGCCCTGCGCTCTCTGGTGCCGGAGGTTCGGGTGGGCTACGCGCCCTGCGGCGACCCCTGCATGCCCGCTACCAACAGCCCCGAAGATATGGAAGCTGCCCGCAAGGCCTACTTTACCGTGCCGGAGAAGGGCTGGACCTTCAACGTGGCATGGTGGAGCGATCCCGCTTTGCTGGGCTGCTACCCGGAAAGCGGCCTCAAGCATCTGGAGAAGTACCTGCCCCATGGCTGGCAGGAGGATCTGAAAACCATCCATCAGCCGCTGGATTTCTACGGACAGAATATCTACAACGGCCGCTACTACAAGGCCGCCGATAACGAGCAGGGCTTTGAGATGCTGCCCCTGCCCGTGGGCTTCCCCAAGACTGCCATCCAGTGGCCCATCACCCCGGATGCCCTCTACTGGGGCCCCACCTTCCTTTACGAGCGCTACAAGACCCCCTTCATCATGACGGAAAACGGCCTGTCCGCCCACGATGTGGTTTCTCTGGACGGCAAGGTGCACGACCCCAACCGTCAGGACTTCCTCAACCGCTACCTGCTGGCCTACAAGCGGGCCGCTGAGGATGGCGCGGATATCCGCGGCTACTTCCACTGGTCGCTGATGGACAACTACGAGTGGGCCCATGGCTACAAGGAGCGTTTCGGCCTGATCCATGTGGACTATGAGACCCAGCAGCGCACCTTGAAAGATTCGGCCTATTGGTACCGCAGCGTGATCGAGAGCAATGGTGAGGTGCTGTAAGGGGCGATGAACTTCGGCGCAATAGCAAAGCACCAACTGGAAAGACAAATCCAGTTGGTGCTTTTGATTATGGATTGGACAACTGTTCCAGAAGCAAGGCCAAGTTTTCTTCCATCGGTCGTGTGCCATTGATGCGGATCACAGGGATTGACATGGACGCTAACCATTGCAGAATGGGCTCATCTGTCCGATTCTGTACCATTGCAAAGAATCGCTGTTCCTTTTCGTACAGATCACCGCCGGGAAGCATTCTGTCACCAAACTTACCATAGGAACGCTGCTTTATTCGCTGCATGCGGATCTCTTTGGGAACATCGATATATACTGCACTGGTAAAGCAGGCACTGACCGCTTGGCTGTAATCCGCTTTGACTGCAGCCAGAACGAAACCTTCCGGCTTTTGCAGGTCTTGCAGAAGCAAAGCCGTCACTTCCTCTTGGCTTCGGGCAGGGCCATATGCCTCATTGGGCAACCGATCAGGGAAATAGTACTGTTCGATATCCAGAAAGCGCAGGTTCAGCGCCTGCGCAAGCGCCCTGCCCAAGGTGCTTTTTCCCGCGCCATTGCCACCGCAGAGAACGATTTTGTGCATATACTCCCCTACCCGTCTTTCCTTTCATTTACGCTTTGATGATGCCGGCCCACTCTTCCCGGCTCATCTCCAGTTCGGCAACCGTCCAGTCTTCACCGCACACATGGCAGACAGTTTTGTCCTGCTGCGGTACATCCCGGAAACCTGCTGCCCGATAGCAATGCCATGCCGCCGGGTTATTTTCAAACACACCCAGATTCACGGTTTCTGCCCCGAAGCATTCAAAAGCATAACGAAGTGACAGACGAATCAATTCCTTGCCATAGCCTTTGCCCCGCTTGGTATCATCCACAATCACAAAGCCCAGCCGCAGGGTTTTCTTGGCCTCATCCACATAGCGCATGATCAGGTGTCCCGCGATCCCGTCCTCATCGAAGGCGGTAAAGGGGTAAAAGTTATCATCCTCAACGCAATCACCGTTGAAGGACAGATATTTCAAATTCATATCCGCGCTTGTAATGGGATAATGATCGTACCGGTCAGAGGTCCATCTGCGGAAACTGATTTCATCTTTGCACCACGAAACGATGGTGGCTGCATCACTTGGCTTATAGGGTCTGAGTCTGAGCATGTGCTGCCTCCTTGAATGCTTGAAGAAACAACAGGAATGCTATGATTATACACAAACACCCCTGTTGGAGCAAGGCATGCCATGCAGCTTGCTACCCGCAGGGGTGTCTATCGTTTTAAGGAAAGGTTCTCCTTACCCCAGCCACGTCCTCCTGGCAGCCACCAGCCGCTCATCCTCATCCAGCCAGAAAGCCTCAGGTTCCGGCGCGCCAGCGGACACATCAAACCGTCCCTGAGGCATGACCAGCCCAATGGGCTGCTTTTCCCGGATGATGCGCACCAGATCATGGATGGAAGCCAGCTTCTCTTCCAGACGTATGCCGAAGATCTTTCCCTCTTCCCACTTGCCCGCTTCGCTGAGATGATTGTCAGAGCCAGCGATCATGAGCAATCCGAACTCCTGACCGTAGCGGTAAGCGGCTGCATCCTGCAAGGGTTCGTTGCCGCCATTGGCTGCCTCGATGCCATCACAGAAACGGAGACCCAGACCGATGTGGGTCATGTAGCTGCGCATGCGGAAGGGATGGGCCTGCACCACGCAGCCACCTGCCGCGTGCACGCCTTCCAACTGCTGGCGGTGATTCCAGTGTTCCATTTCCGGGTGCTGGAGCAGCCACGCCTTATCAAGGCCGTAGATCAGGTATTCATCGCCATCAAAGTTCTGCTCCCAGCCAAAGAATACATCCAGCCCGATGCGCTGACCCTCTGCCAGCGCGTCCTCGTAGCCGGAACAGAACCACTCAACGCGTTCCTTCCAAGGCAGATTGCGGGGAACTGCCGTGTTGCCGCCAAAGAAATGGTCGGTCACGATGATGCCCTGATAGCCGATCTCCTTATAGTAACGGACGTGTTCCTTGCCGGTGGATGTACCGCAGGCGCTGCCCTGACAGGTGTGCAGATGGGTTTCGTAGAGAAAGGACATGGAATGCCTCCTTGCAGGCCGTGGCCTCATTCGCTGGATTGCTTGAAGTATTCCGCAGGGTAATGTTCCAAAAGGTGGGTTTTATCCACCTGATAGCGGCTGAGATGAACACCCATCAGCTGCTTGGCTGCATCTTCATCCCGCCGGGCGATGGCCTCAGCAATGGCCCGGTGATCGCTGACAATGGCGCTGTTTTCCACGGTGTTCAGGGTCATGTTGCGCACCCGGTCAAAGTGGAGCGTCATATCCGCCATCAGAGCATGAGTCTGCTCCTTGCGGGCGATGCGGAACAACAGCGCATGGAAAGAGCCATCCAGCTTCCAAAGCTGCTCGGGCTGTCCCTGCGAGAGGTAATACTCCTGCCGGGTAACATTCTCCATCAACAGAAGCAAATCCTGCTCAGTTGCCATCCGGCAGACCAATTCTACCACGGCGCATTCCATCACGCTGCGCAGGAAGCGGGCTTCCTCCACCAGTTCATCATCAATGAGGGCAATGGCGCTGCCCCGTTGAGGGTATACCTCCACCAGACTAACGCGGGCCAATTCCATCAAGGCTTCCCGGATGGGCGTACGGCTCAGGCCCAGCTGGGCGGACAGGTCGTTCTCACTGATGCGCCCCCCTGGCGGGAGATCCAAGTGGATGATGTTCTCCCGCAGGGTACGCAGCGCATAATCCCGGTTGTTTTCCCGTGCTTTTCGGGGCAGGATGCGCATGTGCATCAGCTCCTTACAGATTCTGCAAAGCCTTGCGCACAGCACCGGGGCCGGTGAGCATATCCGCCAGCAGGTTTTCCACTTTACCAGCCAGACCGGCGTTGACCAGATTGACGCCGAAGATGACGGGATTGCTCAGGATGGGCTCCAGCGCAGCCTTGGCGCTGGCGGGCACACCGGGTTCCACAGCAGCCAGAGCGGCTTTCAGGGATTCCAGCATGGGGTCGGGACTGACGGTCATGGGCAGACCCTTGTCATCCACCGCCAGCAGATAGCGCAGCCAACCAGCCAGCACCAGCGGAATGGCCTTGAGATCGGCAGCGTTCAGGGTGGGGCTCATCATGTAGCTCTTGATGGTCTCGCCGAAACGGATCGGGATTTTCTGACTGGTATCGGTGGCGATACGCTGGGGAGTATCGGGAATGAAGGGATTGGGCAGGCGCTCAGTGAGCACTTCCCGCAGGAAATCTTCTGGATTCAGGATGCCGGGGTCGGTGACCACGGGCATGCCTTCCACATAGCCGATGGTCTCCACCAGCTTTTTCAGGTCGGGATCCTTCATTTCGGCGGCGATGGTGTCATAGCCCAGCAGGCAGCCGAACACAGCCAGCGCAGTGTGCAGCGGATTGAGGCAGGTGGTCACCTTCATGCGCTCGGTGGCATTGACGGTATCCCGGTCGGTCATGTACACGCCCGCCTTTTCCAGTGCGGGGCGACCATTGGGGAAGCGGTCCTCCACCACCAGATACTGGGGGGCTTCCGCGTTGACGAAGGGAGCGATGTAGGTATTGCGGCTGGTAATGACCGCGCCCATATCCTCCACGCCCAGCTTTTCCAGCTGCTCGGTGATGACCTCGGCAGGACGGGGAGTGATCTTGTCGATCATGCTCCAGGGGAAGGAAACCTGCTTTTCATCTGCCAGATAAGCCACAAATTCGGCAGGTACCAGCTTGGCATCGCACCAGGCCTGAGCCACATCCAGCACCGCCTGACGGAGCTTTTCGCCATTGTGGCTGCAGTTATCCATGCTGACCAGCGCAATGGGGAAAGCGCCGGCCTGATAGCGGGCATACATCAGAGAAGCCACGCAGGCCATTGCATGATGGGGATCTTCGGGGCCGGCTGCCATGTCATTCTTGACGATCTGCATCAGATTGCCGGACATGTCCCGCAGGGCATAACCCTTTTCAGTGATGGTGAAGCTTGCCATTTGCAGGCTTTTCTTGGTGAAAGCAGCTTTCAGCTCAGCCCAGTCCTCAGCAAAGGCAGTACCAGCCTTGAGACCCTTAGCGAGGCTGGCGACGATCTCCTTATCAGTGGAGCCATCGGCACGCAGGGTCACATTCATGGTCAGGCTGTCGTAAGGAGCATAGATCTTGTCGATGATGTCGAAGTCGAAGGTTTCGGCAGCGATGATGCCTCTCTTCTCCAGACCCATCTCCAAAAGGCGCTGCTGCAGGGCGGCGATGAAGCCGCGGAAGATGTTGCCCGCGCCAAAGTGCACCCACACAGGGTTTTCAGCAGTATTCTTCAGCATGGCGTCCCGGTCGAAGGCAGGAACCTTCACGCCGATCTGCTGCCACGCCTGAATATTTTGAAGGCTTTCATGATTCAGCTTCATGGTTGTTTCTCCTTTCACTTGGCCATGCGCTGGATGGCTTCCCACAGACCGTTGAGGTAGGTGGCGCCCAGAGCGCGGTCGTACAGGCCATAGCCGGGACGGCCCTGCTCATCCCAGATCATGCGGCCGTGGTCGGGACGGATGTAGGTATCGGGGCAGGTGTCATAGATGGCCTTCATGATGGCGAACATATCCAGATCGCCGGTGGAAGACAGGTGAGCCGCCTCACGGAAATGGCGGTAGCCCAGGAACTTCACATTGCGCACATGCATGGCACCGATGCGGTCCATCTCGCCAAAGTGACGGATGATGGAGGGGATATCGTTTTCCGGGTTGGAGCCCAGAGAACCGGTGCACAGGCACAGGGTATTGGCGGGGCTGTCATGGAGCTTGACGATCTTATCAAAGTCCTCCTGAGAATGGGCAATGCGGGGCAGACCGAAGATGGGCCAAGCGGGATCGTCGGGATGGCAAGCCATGCGCACGCCTACTTCCTCGCAGACAGGAATGACGGCATCGAGGAAATACTTGTAATTCTCCCGCAGCATATCGGGGGTGATGCCTTCGTACTGCTTGAGGGTGGTCTCCAGCAGGGCCAGACGCTCCGGCTCCCAGCCGGGCAGGGTGAAGCCCTTGGAATCCTCGGCAGTGCGGCGGACGATCTCCATGGGGCCCATCTCGCCCAGATCTTTCTCGTTGAAGTACAGGGAGTTGGAGCCATCCTCGGGGATTTCCCGAGCCAGATCGGTGCGCAGCCAGTCAAACACAGGCATGAAGTTGTAGACGATCACCTTCACGCCATACTTGGCCAGATTGCGGATGGTGGTGATATAGTTGGCGATGTATTCATCCCGGGTGGGCAGGCCCATCTTGATGTCCTCGTGCACGTTGACGCTCTCGATGACCTCAAGCTCCAGACCGGCAGCGTGAACCTCATCCACCAGCGCCTTGATCTCGTCCTCTTCCCAGACCACGCCAGCGGGCTTGTCCAGAAGGCCCATCAGGCCGGTCATGCCGGGGATCTGCTTCACAT
>SVGQ01000114.1 GCA_015056245.1 Clostridiales bacterium
TCGGTACCCGCTTCCGGCGTCATAGTGGGCTCGGTACCCGCTTCGGGTGTGACAGTGGGGTCGTTGCTCACTTCGGGAGTTACCGTTACTTCGGGAGTTACCGTTACTTCGGGAGTTACCGTTACTTCGGGGGTAGCCGTTACTTCGGGCGTTGCCGTTACTTCGGGCGTTGCCGTTACTTCGGGAGTAGCGGTCACTTCAGGTGTCGCCGTTACCTCGGGAGTGGGCGTGGGTTCCGGCGTTGCCGTAGGTTCAGACGGTGCGGTATAAACAAAGCTTGCAATCAGGCTGTCGAGGTATTCGCTGCCATTGCCCACTGCCATCACTTCATAAGTATCGCCGCTTACGGGCTTATTAATGAAGTTGTAGCTGTTGGTGGCGAGATCATACCAAGTGTTCGAGCCATTCGTCTGGCGGAACCTATAGCCTGCGGCATTGGGTACTTCATCCCACAGCGCTTTCCAGATGCCCTCAACCTGCTCTACTCTGCCGTTGACAGGCGCTGCCAACTGCACAGGCGCAGGCTTGACGACGTGCACATAATCAGCGACATCGCTGTTCTCGTACAGCACGCCATCGCCCACAGCATACACCTGATAGGTGGTGCTGGCGGGAGCTTCAGTAAGCGTATAGCTGGTAGCAGTGCAAGCCTTCCACTCCGTGGGATTATCGCCTGCGCGGCGTACCATATAGCCGGTGGCATTGGGTACAGCGTTCCAAGTGAACACCCAATCGCTGCCCTGCTGAGTAAGACCGGTAACAACGGGCTTTGCCAGCTTGGTGGCGGTTGCTGCAGCAGTGGCGTGGAATACAGCCGTAACCACAGCGGTGCTGCCGTCGGAGCCCACCGTGCTGCTGACATTGGCGCTGCCGGCTACCTTGAAGTAGCTGGCGGTGAGTCCGGTAAAGGTATAGTTCGGCTTCGCGGTCAGGCTGATGGTAGCCGTATAGACCGTATTGGCATCAAACTTGCCGCCGTTCAGTGCGGGACTCCAGGCAACCGTGCCAGTATACTGCTCTGTGGCAGTGATAGCAGTCACAGCAGTTGCGTCCTTCTCAGGAACAGCCACGCCATTGAGATCGGGGAGATTTACCTTGACAGGATCCACTGTCAGGGTCATTTCCTTGGTCACCTTGCCCTTTTCATTGCTGACCTGGATGGTAACAGCCTTGGTGACGCACTCGGTGGGCGTACCGCTGATGAGACCACTCTGGCTCAGCGTGAGACCTTCGGGCAGGGAACCAGCCACAACGCTCCATACGATCTTGCCGCCGCCGTTGGCCTCCAGCTGCTTGCTGTAAGCAGTCTGATAAGTCGCATCAGGCAGGCTGGCGGTAACGATCACAGGCGTTGTGATATCAGCCACAGCATTGGTAGTAGCAGACTTGGTGCCGGAGAAGGGATACTTACCATCCACCCGCAGGCCGATGGTCTTGCCCACATCCGCCGCAGTGACAGTGTAGGTGGATTCATTGCTCTTCTGCACGCCGCCAACCGTCCAGATATAGGTAACAGTTGCATTGGAAGGCGTGAGCACAGGACGCAGCACATCGCCCACATAGGGATTGATGGTGTTCAGCGACAGACCTTCCACCGTGCCGGTCTTCACGACCGCAGCAGTGGATGCACTGTAGGCAGTGCCCTTGTATCTGCCGGCACCGGTCACGCGCAGACGAATGGTGGCATTCACGTCTTCATCGGTTACCAGATAAGCCGCAGTGGTGCCCTTGACCGTTTCGGTGCCGTCCTTGGGCTTCACCAGCCACTCATAAGTGACGGTAGCCGTGGAGGGGGTCACAGACTGAACCGCCAGCACGTTGCCAACCACAGGACTCAGGTTATTGATGGTAACGCCGTTAACGGTATAGCTGTTATTATAAATGAGGAATTCGTTCATCATGTAGCCGCGGCGGCTGCCTACTTCGATGTAATCCCACACCGCGCCTTTGGTGATGATCTTCACCCGCGTACCGACACTGTACACACCGATCTTGCTGTACTCTTTGCCGGGGCCGGTGCGCAGACGCACGCCATAGCCATTGCCCGACCAGATGGTAGCATCGCCCACGTAGCTGACAGAACCAGAGTTGCTGCCGCTGCCATTGGAACCGCTGTTCGTGGACAGGAACTGGCTCATCATGTAGCCGGTATAGCCGCAGATGGAGATCTTGCACCAATAGTTGCCGCTTTGCAGAATGGTGGCAGGGGTACCCACCGGGAACTTGCGGATAACCCGATAATTGGTGCCCGGGCCAACACGCAGACGCACACCGTAACCATTGCTGCTGACGACCGTGGCATTGCCAACAGCAACGTTGCCGTTGGAGCCGCCGGGCGCAACCGCGCCAGCCAGCAGATAATTGCCGTGCATATAGCCGGTATTGCCGTCGCTGAGACGAACATGGTACCATGCGCCGGAGGTTCCCAGAACCTCTACCACGGTGCCTGTATAATAACTGGCTAAAGTTTGGGCGTCAAAGGAGGGATTGCTGCGCAGACGCAGCCAGCCGCCCGTGACTGTGGCATATTGGGCTGCCATAGAGCTGACCGGCAAAAGCATCAGCAGCAGTACCAGCGCCATCGTTGCCGCTAACCATCGTTTCATGATTGGACTCCTTCCATATATCCCATGCAAGGGAGTTTGCATTAGATAAGACGATTGGAGGAAGCATTTTCTTCCCATCGTTAGATTTATTGTACAGTTTTTTCAAAGCTTTGTAAACCCGCCATATACCGGCATTTTGCCCAAAGCATCTGATTGATTCGCCTGATGACGGCACTGGATTTTGTTCTGTAAAGCATTCCAGCGGTTTCGTTCTGCTCTGAAAAGCCTTTCTTCAACTTTTTATCAATTCTATTACAAAACTTTCACAAACTACCAAAAGACTCCAGCTGCTGGGCAGCCGGAGCACCAAATTCACTCACACCAGAGAGCTTCCGTATAAAATGCGTCCATCTCCTCACGAGTGGAAAACTGACCGATGTATCTGGCAGCGGCTTCTCCGCCTTCGCTCTGTTCCATCAAGCGAAGCTTTGGGCCATATTTAGCCGCCAGCCGGTCATGACTGACGAGAAAACGCCTGCCGCCCTTCCGGCCTACAAAGGCACAGAAATCGCCTTCACAATCAATGGGTTGCAGCTTTTTGCCAGCGATCATCTCAGCCCAGATGCGGTACACGTCCACAGAACCTGCGTAGTTCATCATATCCAGCGCATAACCGCCGCAGGGGCACATGCCCGCTTCCAGTGCTACCACCTGCCCTGCCTCCCCCAGACCGGGATGGTTCTGGGTCAGCCGGAAGAACTCAAAGTGGACGAACCGGCTCTTCACCCCGAAACACTTCACCGCTGCCCGGCCTGCCTGCCGTACATCCTCCGACAAGCGATCCACTACATAATAGATGGCATTGTCATTATTGTGGATGATGTCTATGATGGACATGGGCGTAACGATGCCGGTTTCAAACACCGGTTCGCTGTTATCGTCAATCACAGCATCATAAGAGTTGACCTCGCCACGGACAAATTCCTCCATCAGATAGGGGATATCCCGATTCCATCTCTGCAGAAAAGCTTCCAGTTCAGCGTCGTTCATCAATTTGCAGGCATCGGTAATGCCGTGACCATCATCCGGTTTCACCACCACCGGGTAACCCACCTGTGCAGCAAACGCGGCGCATTGTTTGAAATCATCCACTACATGATACCGCGCCACCGGTATACCTGCCTGCTGATAAACAGGCTTCATCAGCGACTTGGAACGGATGGCAGGCATTTCTCCCATCTGAAAACCGCTTTCAATATGGAAAGCCGTCCGCAGCCGGGCATCCTGTTCCAGCCAGTACTCATTGTTGCTCTCCAGCCAGTCAATCGCACCATAGGTGTCCACATAACGGGCTACAGCCGCGTACATCTGATCGTAATCGTCGATTGCTCCAACCTGCTGGTAATCGTCCAGAGCTTCCAAAAGCTGCCCTTCCAGGCTTTCTTTCGGCGCGTCCCCGATTCCCAGCACCCTCAGCCCCTGCTGCTTCAGCGCCCGGCAGAATTGCCAGTAGTTTCCCGGATAGTTAGGGGAAATAAAGAGGAAGTTCATCATATCAACATGACATCTCCTTTCGTTGATACTTCAAAACCCGATGGGTTTCCACCCGCTCCCATTATCCCCCATTCCATCCGTCGGAGCAATCGCCATTCAGGACATTATTGGAACATATCAGGCAAATGGAAAAGTGCCGGTTTTTGTTGAAAAATCTATCATTTTTGCTTGTTGGCAACCTCACAGCCACGCCGTGTCAATGGGAAGATCATCCGTTTTCCGGAACGCCAGCCAACCACTCTGCGAAATCCTCCAACAGTCCCAGATCCCAAAGGAGTGAACCTGTCAGATATTTGTCGCGGGTATCCCGGGCAGTGATCAACGCATCCCTTACATCCTGCGGACTCTCACCGATCTGTTCCGGCCTGACCGGCATGCCGGTCTCCGCCATCAACCGGAGGATGTTCTCCGCTTGCGGCAACGCTTCGATCGCCCGTCTGATTTCCGGCCAGCTGTCGATGATCCTGCCAAGACGCTGTGCATGAGCCTCAGGATCGTTCTTATGCCAAAGGCTGTATTCATGATCGATCAGAGTTTGAGCCGCCGGACCATAGACCCGGCGCAGCCGTGCTTCCCATGCCTTGGAATCAAATGCAGCCATACAAGCCCTTGCCCGTTCTTCATCCGGCTGCAATGCCAGGAGACGTTCATAGAGCCGGAAGCACAGCACGGTGCCAACGCCCACCTGAATACCATGCAATTCAGCAGGCAGCCCTCTGCTCAGCGCAAACATTTCCCACACATGAGAGAAATAATGCTCCTGCCCGGACGCTGGGCGGGATACTCCGGCAAACGCCATCGCTACCCCGGATAGGATGAGTCCCTCTGCAATGGCTCCGATCACTTCCGGATCCCGTTCCATCAACCGGGGAGCCGCCGCTACGATGCGCTCCAGCGTCCGCCGCATCAGCGCTGCTACATTTTCGCAGTAATACTCCCCGGTAATCAAATGAGCTATGCGCCATTCACACAGAGCTATATACTTCGCCAGCATATCCCCCAAGCCCGCCCAGAGCATCCGGGCCGGTGCATCCTTCATTATTTCCGTATCCGCAATAATGGCAGCCGGGCAATCGCTGTACAAAGTCGTCTTCACTTGCTTGATGATCATGGACGCGCAATTGGAAGCATAGCCATCCATGGATGGCGCGGTGCCCACGATCACCTGCGGGCGTCCAGCCGCATGGGCAAACACCTTGCAGCAATCGTTGATCACACCGGAACCCAGCGCTACCACCACATCACACGATGGATCGAACATCATGCACAATTCACCCACAGCCTGCTCATCCGGTTCCAGATGGGTCTGCTGAATGCAGTGCAGTTGATAAGGGATCCCAGCGCTGTCCAGCACCGCGCCTACTCTGTCCCAAGCAGCTTTTTTCGTATTCACATCACAAACGATGAAGGGATGGCTGCAACCAATGGAATCCAATGCCTCAGGCAGCGACTCAACTGCTTTTCGTCCCACGCGGACAAATTGCAGCGGCGCTTCATGCACCCGCCCGCACCCGCAGACATGAGGCCGCGCGATCAATTCCTCCAGCGTCATTTTATCAAAGCTCATCATCTTTTTATCTTTCCACTCTATTGATATTCTTTATTTGGAAGCAACGCCGCATCCACCCGTGCGAAGTATTGCCGCATACCAGCGCACCATTTCCCGGATGCGCCACAACTCCGACTCCTTACTCACCTGCCGCCATTGCAGCTCATACTGACGCAGCCAACGCTCCAACCGCTGTGCCACCGCTGAATCCCGGCGATGCTCCTTGATGGCTGCCCCTGTCAGATTCCATACCTGAATGCCCTCACAGGCGACGAGCCAGCCATGAAGCGCGCATCTGGCGGTGGAATCCATATGAGGAATACACGCCGTCAGCCCTTTCGCCACATTGTCGGCTCGTTGATTGGCATCCTCAATACCGGACAGGTCCACACCTGCCAGCACATCACCATGGTCTTCATCAGCACGCCCCAGTACATATTCGCGGTATTCCACCAGATGCCACCAGCTACAGACATCGCAGCCCTGCAACAGAGCCAGCCATCCTGTCACCTTTCCGCTTCTGTCCTGATAGGCAAGCCGGGAAATATCCTCCAACATGGTATCAAGCGAAAGTTCTTCCCCGCTCCAGCTGAAATGAGCGCCCATGATCATCCCCGGCAGAGAAAACCTCGGATCATTGAGGTGACCAAAATCGCCCCAGTCCGTATTGAGCAAGCCAATCGCACCATATTTTCGCCCATAGGCCGCCATGCGCCGGATATTTTCATAACTATCCGGAATCCGGTTCATGAAGCGGTTCCAGCCGCTGACACCTGGGCACACATATTGTACTGCACCTGCCTGTGATAGCATTCGGGCAGCCTCTTCCGTCACATTGGGGCTATAGCCCCAGTTGAGACAGATCGTATCCTTGGGCAGGCAAGCCAGCGCATCCGGATGCTGAACCACAATATCGCCCCAGAACATGGGCTTCCGTCCGCTTTCCGATATGATCCTGCACAGCTTGCTGACAAAATCCATATAATAGGCCCCTTCACCAGCCGCCGCCATTGCATCCCGGCCTCTGCCCTTCCCCAGATCAAAGGTTTCATCTGCGCAGATGTTGAACTGATGTGAACGGAACAGGGGCATGAACTCCCGAAGCATGCCTTCCACCAGTGTCAACGACTGCGGATCAGACACATTCAGGGTATGATGCCTCATGCGGTACGGCATGGTGGACTCCATCCCGCCCGCTTGTTCCAATTCACACAGATGGCAATAGGACTTTGTGTTCAGCAGTTCAAACAGATGACCAAAGCTGGACAGTGACGGAACAAGCTCCACATGCCGCTGACTGCAGTAATCGTCCAACTCCATGATCTCCTCAGCCGTCAGCGGCTCTCCCGTACTCCACAGCTCTGTCAGATCCCGGAACAAATAGGTATGCTCCACATAGAGCTGGAGTTGATTGAGCTTGTAGAAGCAGGCTTCATCCACCAGATGCTTCAGCCAGGCCAGCGATGGCGTGCGTCCACGGGTAACATCATGATAGAACCCTCGATGGGGAAAAATCGGCGCATCTGTGATCGCCGTTGCCGGTAAGGCAGCACCTGATTGCCGGACGATCTGCCGCAGGGTTTGAACTCCATGAAGCAATCCAGCCTCATCATTTCCTGCCAGCGCAACGCTTTCCGGCGTGATCTCCAGCCGGTAGCCTTCCGGCGAACCGCCCAGTACCGACAGGGCTATATCACCCTGCCGTGGCGCGCCGCACAGAATCTCCAGCGACAAACCGGCAAAACGGAGAATCTCTTCTTTCACCTGCTGAGCACACAGCAGCGCAGTTCTTGCTTCGGGATCCAGCACCAAACGGGTTTCAGCCGTAAGACAGAAGCAACCTTCCTGCATGGTCATCTGTTGAGGGCGGGGTAACAGAATCATTAGGATTCTCCTTTTCGGTTTTGATCTGATACCTTCATTATAGATAAAACGTTCCCTCCGTCAAGAGCTGTATTTGATTTTCAATGGCAGTGAAAGAGGATAACCATACTATTTTCATAACACAAAAGACCGGACTGATCAACAGTCCGGCCTTCATTCAAATTGTACAATCCAGCTGGAAAAGCATAGAAAATCCTTTACTTTCCAGCCTTCTCCAGCAGCTTATCCACCAGGAAAGCTTCCAGTTCCGTCTTGGGCCATGCCACAGGTACGGAGGTGTGAGTGAATGTCATCTGGGCAGGTGCGTCCTCGGTGAGACGGGGCCAGAGGGGCAGGGGCTTGCCTTGGCTGTCCATGCCATTGGGATCGCCGGTGCGGATGAAATTGACCCAGTAGTCGCACATCTGACGGGCCAGATCGTAATGCATACCGGTGAAAGGCCGCCAGCACTTGGCAAGGGTCTCAAAGAAGAACCACAGATCCACGGAATGGAAGGTGCCGGGATTGTCCCACCCCGGGATGGTAGTGTCGAAATTATACGCATATAAGGGCTGATCAATGCCTTCCTTGGCGTTCTGCTGGCAGGCAGCGCGGATGGCAAAGGCGATGGCGTGGATCAGGCCTTCCTTGGCGATGCTTTCCTCGGTGGCTGGCTGCGAGAAGAAGGACAGGAACTTGTCCTCCGCGCCGGGGAAGCACTCTTTCGCCAGCGCGACCAGCTCTTCGGGGGTCTTGGCGGCAGGCTGGTTGGTGAATTCATCCTGCGTCTGGCCCAGCAGTACCGGGCAAAGAATACGCTCGGGGTGGAGATACCACTCACCGCTGGGATAGGTGCTGAAGTGACCATCCACAGCTTCGCCCCACATGCCCCAAGGCTGCTCCAGAGATTTGTCCTCAATGTAGCGGGCATCCAGAGCACGGGCTTCTTCCAGTGTCTTAACGCCGAGAACTTCAAAGAACTTCTTGCCCTGTTCCTCCGCTGCTTCCAGCGTGAGCGGGAACAGGCCGAATTTGCCGTTGTAGGGCTGGGCAAAAGTACCGCTTTCCACGATAGCCCTCTGGAAAAGACCCACGTTGGTGGGGCTGGTCATCTGAGCGCAAACGCTCATGCCGCCAGCGGATTGACCGCCGATGGTGATGTTCTCCGGATCGCCGCCAAAGGCTGCGATGTTGCGCTTCACCCAGCGGGTAGCGCACTGTTGATC
>SVGQ01000115.1 GCA_015056245.1 Clostridiales bacterium
GCAAGGGTTCCGAAACCACCGGAAGGGTGAGCGAAGCGAACCGAGGCGCGAGGACAGCGCGAAGCGCTCCGCAGAGCCGAAGCCCAAACCCGACCGAAGGTTGGGTTTGGGCCGCAATACATGTCGCCGGTTTCGGTTTGGCAATTGGAGGGCTGCGGCCCTCCAATACCTCCATGGGTTGTTTGACTGTTTTTCAGAATCCTTTTTGTCGATGGAAGCCGCATATCTTGCGCCTTTGGCGCACACTGTGCTCACGGGCTTATGCGTTTCGGCACGGGGATGCGAGGCGCTGCCCCGCAATCCGGCAAGGGCATGCTGCCCATGCACTCTGCTTATTTCATCGCCGCATAGCCATAGCTGAACAGCTTTTTCATATCCAGCCACGCCCGGTTCCGGGTGGGGGCGTGCAGCACCACGGCAATGAGGGTGCCTTGCTTGGTCTGGGCCGCGCCCACATAGCAAAAACCCGCTGCGGAGGTATAGCCGCTCTTCACGCCTGCGGCATAGGGGATGTAGTACTCGCTCTCCGGATCGAACAGCTCGTGAGTGCAGGTGAGCACATCGGAAGGCCGGTCGTCGGTGGCGGGCAGGGCGTAGCTCAGGCAGGTAACGATGCGGCAAAACTCGACATCTGTCAGGCCGGCTCGTGCAATGGTGGCAAGGTCGTAGGCGGTGGTGTAGTGGTTTTCGTCATGATAGCCGTGGGGATTGACAAAATGCGTGTCGTTTGCGCCCAGCTGCTTGGCTTTTTCATTCATGGCAACTACAAATTCGTCCACCGAACCGCCGCAGAGCGTAGCAACCGCATTGGCGGCATCGTTGCCGGAACGGATGATCAGACCGTGGAGCAGAGCGTCCATGGTCATTTTTTCACCCGGATGCACAGGCACCAGCGAGCTGTCCGCAGGCACTTCTGCAGCGCTTTGGGGAATGGTGACCAGATCGTTCAGATGCCCGGCTTCCAGCGCAAGCAGCAGCGTCATGATCTTGGTGGTGCTGGCGGGATACATCCGCTGGCGGCTGTTGTGCTCAAAGAGCACCTGTCCGGTGGTGGCATCGATGACGATGCAGGCATCGCCGTACAGATGGTCGCTGGTCAGGCTCAGAGGTTTTTTTTCATTGAAGCACACCGGGGCTGGGAAATGGTATTTGGACAGATCGGAAAACATCAGCTGATACGTGGGCAGATCCAGCACGCCGTCCTGACGGCTGACTTCTGCGCCCAATTCCGCCATTTTCAGCTGAAACTGCTGCACTGCTTCGGTGGTGGCGCTGCCGTATGCACCGTCTGCCGGGGGCTCCAGCAGTTTCAGGTCAATCAGCCGGTTCTGGGCATCCTTCACCCGCTGGCCTTTGCTGCCATCGCAAAGCAGCAACAGCGCGGATTCCAGGCTTTCGTCGAAAAGCAACGCAATGGTATCGTCATCCGCTGAACCCGTCTGGGTGATCTGACAGCCAGCCAGCATCAGCAGCCGCTGGGCTTCGCTTACTGCATTCTGGGTCTTCTGCCCATAATCGCCGTCCGCTGTGCCGCTGAGCAGCCCCAAGGTGATCAACCGCTGCTGCAGAAGGCGCACTTCCTCGCCAGTCTGCCCGGGTTTCAGTCCCGCCAGTGAAACTGCGGGCATCAGCATCATCCACAGGCACAAAAACCAGCTGAGTAATCGTTTCATCCGGGCAACCTCCTTTGTAAGACAGTCTATTGTAACATATAACGAAGGAAAAGCGCAAAGTATTGCCATCAAAATGGAAAAAGACGCATAGGATTTGCCGGAGGGATGCTTATGAAACGCGGATACCCGCCGCTGCGGCTGGGGGTTGTATTGCTGACGCTTACGCTGGTTTGGCGAATGCTTGGCGCACCGGTGACGGGAGCAGAATGGCGCGCGCTGGATGTACCCTTCTGGCAAGCCAGGGTGTTGCTGCCGGGAAGGGTGGAGAGGGTGTTTTCCCTTTGGTGCGGGCAACCGAACCGTGATGCCGCCGACAGCGCACAGCAGCGTACCAGAGATGACCGTCTGGCCTTGCTGGGCGCGCAGACGGCGCAACCCAGACTTTTACAGGTATGGAATGATCAATCCGGCACAATGGAAACCATGGATCTGGAAACCTATGTGTATGGAGTGGTGGCGGCAGAAATGCCTGCGGCCTATCACACTGAGGCCCTGAAAGCGCAGGCTGTGGCTGCCCGAACCCGGGCGCTGTACCAGCAGGCAGGGGAGGGATGCTCTCTGGCACAGGGGGCGGATGTGTGCACCCGCAGCGGGCATTGCCAGGGCTTTGCTGACAGCGGGAGCCTGGCTCAAAGGTGGGGGAATGAGTACAGTCTGTATCAACAGCGCCTGCTCGAGGCTGTCAGCAGCACACAGGGACAGGTGCTCACTTATGAAGGGGAGCCGATTTTGGTCATGTATCATGCCATCAGCGGCGGTAGGACGGAGGACGTGCAGGCGGTGTTTGCTCAAGCACTGCCTTATCTGGTCAGCGTGGACAGCTCCGGGGAGGAAGGCGTGCGCGGCTACCGGGAGGATGTTTCGTTTTCACTGAATGAAGCTGCGCAGCTTCTTCAGCAGGCATTTCCTGATATGCAGGTATCTCCGGATGCATTGCAAAAAACGCTTGTGATTGCCTCCCATACCCCTACCGGGCGGGTGGAGAGCCTGCTGCTATGCGGCGATCAGGTGAAGGCTACGGATTTCCGGACAGCGCTGGGCCTTCGCAGTACGATGTTCACCTTTACCATGGACGGGGAAAGCATTACCTTTCATCAGACAGGCTATGGCCACGGGGTGGGAATGAGTCAGGCAGGAGCCAACCGTATGGCTGCTGACGGCAGCACCTGCGCGGAGATTCTGAGTCATTACTATCCCGGCACCACAATGGAAAAACGATAGTTCATGCATGAAGAAATGATTTTGGGGCAATCTTTCCATGGGAGGGATTGCCATGCAGAAACAGACGTTTTGGGATAAGATGCGTGCCGCCTATCAGCGATATGACCGGATGATGGAAAAACAGGGCTTTTATGTGGTGCTGGGTGTATGCGTGCTGATTATCGTTCTCAGTGCAGTGCTGACATTTCGGCAGCGAAAGGAAGCGCAGATCCCCGTGGTGGTGGAGGAAGTGCAGACAGCTGGCGGCAATCAGGAGGCCCAGAGGCTGGAGGGTGCACTGATTGCAAGTCAGGGAGCAATGCAGACCGCTGCTGTGCCAACGGAACCGCCTTTCTCCTTTGCCCAGCCCGTCAGCGGTGTGACCATCCGTTTCTATTCCGTGGATGAGCCTCAGTTTTTTGCTTCTGCCAATGCATGGCAGGTACATCCCGGGATCGATCTGCAAACCGATTACGGTACGCCGGTCAAAGCCAGCGCGGCAGGCACCGTGGCTTATGTTGGAGATGACGGCAATATGGGTCTCTGTGTGGAATTGACCCATCATGATGGCTACAGTACCTATTATGCAGGGTTGTCCAGTGCTGATTACATCCGAGCGGGTGACCCGGTCCATCAGGGACAGGTGATTGCCCATGCAGGAGACGGGGTGCTGGCAGAAGGCGAGGATGGGCCGCATCTGCATTTTGAGGTGCGGCGGCATGGAATTCCTCAGGACCCGCTGTTGGTGTTTCTGGGGCTGGACAGCATAGAGTAGGACAAAACGGAGGAATGGTTTCATGTGCGGGATTGTTGGGTATATCGGCAAACAACCGGCTGTGCCTGTCCTGATGGATGGCTTGGAAAAACTCTCCTACCGTGGCTACGACAGCGCGGGCATTGCTGTGATGGAAGAACATCACCATATCAACGTGCGCAAAGCCAAAGGGAAGCTGGAGAACCTGAGATCTCTGCTGGTAAAGTCACCTGTGGCGGGCTGTATGGGGATCGGTCACACGCGCTGGGCTACCCATGGCGAGCCCAACGATCTGAATGCGCATCCCCATACGGATGTACAGGGCGGCATTGCGGTGGTGCACAATGGCATTATTGAGAATCATGAGGCGTTGCGGCGATATCTGACGGCTCAGGGGGCGGTATTTGTCAGTCAGACCGATACGGAGGTGATCGCGCATCTGTTGAAATATCTCTATTGTGGAGATATGAAAGAAACATTGCTGAAAGCGCTCCCCATGCTGGAAGGCAGCTATGCCCTGGGCGTGATCTGCGATGCCGAGTCCGACGCTCTTTATTGCGCCCGCAACGATAGCCCTCTGGTGGTGGCCTGGGAAGATGGGAATGGCTATCTTGCTTCGGATATCCCTGCGTTGCTGGCTCATACACGGGATGTGATCTTTCTGGAGGATAAGCAGATCGCCCGGCTGGATGCCAATGGAATTGCGGTCTGTGATGCGTATGGCAACCCCTGTTACCACGAGCCTTTCCATGTGGAGTGGGATCTGGACTGTGCGGAAAAAGGCGGCTATGCCCACTATATGCTCAAGGAAATCCATGAGCAGCCGGAAGCGCTGCAAAAAACCTATGCGCCCCGGCGTCCGCATCTCCCGGGAGAATATCGCTGGCTGCCCGTTTCTTTGTCAGAAGCACAGAGCTTGCGGAAAATCAGTATTGTAGCCTGCGGTTCGGCGTATCATGCCGGGGTGGTTGGCAAGTATGCAATCGAACGGCTGGCCCGCTTGCCGGTGGAGGTAGATATCGCCAGTGAATACCGCTACCGGGATCCGGTCATTGGTCCGCAGGAATTGTTTGTCGCCATTTCTCAGAGCGGCGAAACCGCGGATACACTGGCTGCGCTTCGGGAAGCCAAGCGGCGCGGCGCACGGGTGCTGGTCATCTGCAATGTGGTGGGATCGACCATGACCCGCGAAGCGGGGGAGAGCAACACCCTCTACACCTACGCAGGGCCTGAGATCGCCGTTGCCAGCACCAAGGCCTATATGACGCAGACAGAAATGATGCTGATGCTGGCGATTGCCCTGGGGGATCTGCGGGGAACCCTGTCCCGTTCCCGGGTGGAGGAACTGCTGAAAGGATTAGAGCAATTGCCTGTGCTGGCAGAAAAGACCTTGCAGGCTGAAGAAATGCTTCAGCGGTTTGCCTCCCTTGCCAGCCAGAAAAAGCATGTGTTCTTTGTAGGCAGGGGTATGGATTACGCCCTTTCCATGGAGGCAGCGCTGAAATTGAAGGAAGTCAGCTACATTTTCAGCGAAGCCTACGCAGCCGGAGAATTGAAACACGGTCCCATCGCTCTGCTGAAGCCCGGACGGCTGGTGGTGGCAACCATCACGCAATCCGGTCTGCTGGAGAAGACCCTGAGCAATCTCCGGGAGGTGACGGCACGCGGAGCTTCTGTCCTGGCGATTTGCCGGGAAAGCCTTGCGCAGAAACTGGAAGGCATCGCTCAGCAGATCATTGCGATCCCGGATACGGACGACTGGCTCGCCCCTTTGCTGGCAGTCATTCCCTTGCAATTGTTTGCTTATAGTATGGCGGTTGTCCGCGGCTGTGATGTGGATAAGCCGCGTAATCTGGCTAAAAGTGTTACAGTTGAATAACAAAAGTAAGAACAGTATGGGTCACCGGTGGCAAAGAGTGAAGTCACCGGTATTTTTGCATTTGTTACTTAAACGAACACTAATAAAGATGTTTAAAAAACCGCTTAAATTACTTGCAAATGATACTTGTTCCGTATATAGTTAGAGTATAATCAGCGGCAGTTATGCCCGCCTGATTATTCTTGATGCATATGAAATACACCGAGAGGATTGTACCATGACAGATAAGGAACTAAGCAAACTTCGCCGCACAGAATTACTGGAGCTGCTGATCGCGCAAGGCAAGGAATACACCAAGCTGCAGGAAGAACTCCATGTGACGCAAAAAGCGCTGCACAAGCGGGAAATTGCCATCGAGAAAGCCGGTACCATCGCGGAGGCTTCCTATAAGTTAAATGATGTGGTCGGTTCCACGCAGCGGGCTGTGGATCAGTATGTTCAGAATGTAACGCGGATGATTACCCAGCAGCAGGAAGAATCCAGCGATGCGGTCAGTAAAGCACGGAATTACGCCACCGAAACTGTGGCGATTGCTGAAAAACGGGCCCGTTCACTGCTGAATGCAGCCAGCGAGCAAGCCGCGCAGATCGTCTCTGAAGCCCGTGTGGAAGCCGATCGCATTCTGGCGCAGGCTAAAGTGAGTGCAGAGCAGATCGAAGCGGATGCCCAGATCAAAAAGATGGAGCTGCTGGCGCAGGCTCGCCATGAAATGGTCTCCGCGCAGGAATCCATTGCCCCTGCCCCCGAGAAGAAACCCCGCGGCCTTTTTCGGAGCCGCAGCTAAGCTACCAGCCAGCAAAGGACGCTTAAACCATGAAAACAAACCAAAACGAAACCAGTCTTTCTTTTCCTACCGTTGATCAGCTGGAGAAGGAACTGAAACGCGAGCATTACCGCCGCAACTATAACCGTGTGCTGCGCAGCACCCTGTTCACTTTGGTCAGCGTAGCCGCTGTTGCCATTCTGATCGCTATGCTGTTTATGCCGGTTTTGCAGATCTATGGCTCTTCCATGTCCCCCTGTATGGAAGACGGCGATATTGTGGTCACCCTGAAACGCAGCGCTTTTGAGCGGGGCGATGTGATCTCTTTCTACTACAACAATAAGATTCTGGTCAAGCGGGTGATTGCCTTTCCCGGTGACTGGGTCAATCTGGATGCTCAGGGCAATGTGTATGTAAACGATCAGCTGATCGATGAACCCTATCTGGTAGATAAGGCTTTCGGCGATGTGAATATTGAACTGCCTTATCAGGTGCCCGATGGCAAGCTGTTTGTCATGGGGGACCACCGTTCCACCTCCGCAGACAGCCGCAATACCGCCATCGGGTGCGTGGCGGAGGAGCAGATCGTCGGGCGGATGATTTTGCGGGTCTGGCCCCTGAAGGATATCGGCTGGATCCACTGACGGCTTTACAATCAACCAATGATATACAGTGTTACCAAGGGAGGAACTGATTGCCGTGAAAGCTGAAATGAATCGTCAAGCTAAGCAGTATATCAGACAGAACAAAGCGAAAAACAGAGTCGCCACGATCGTTACGGCACTTTCTGTGCTGGTTGCGCTGGTGACTACCTATATTTTGATGCTGCCGGGCATTACCATGGAATATGGTATGGTTTGCGGCCTTGAGGAGCACAAGCATACCGAGGCGTGCTATACCCAGCAGACTGTATGCGGCGAGGAAGAACGAGAAGCTGTAACCCTGCAGACCATTCGCATGGCCTGCGGTTTTGAGCCTCACGTGCACAGCGGCGCCTGCCTGAATGCAAGCGGGGAACGCGCCTGCGGTATTGCCGATGAGATCTACCATACGCACAATGACTTCTGCTATGACGAAGAAGGCCATTTACTCTGCACCCTGCCAAGCAATCCCCGCCATTCGCATTCGGACAGCTGCTATCAGCAGGAAACCCGGCTGATTTGCCAGCTTGAGGAGAACACCGGGCACGCGCACACCGATGCCTGCATCACCCGATCGGTTGCAGAAGAGCCAGCCTGCGGACTGGAAGTCTCAGACGGGCATGTGCACGGCGAAGGCTGCTACAGCGATGTTCTTACCTGTACCCTTGATGAAAGCACTGGTCATAGCCATGAAGAAACCTGTAGCCAGACGGAATCCACGCTGATCTGCACCCAAGAGGAAGCTCCTGCCCATGTTCACAGCGATGCCTGCCTGAATGAACTGGGGGAGACCAGCTGCGGTCTGGAAGAGGGGCAGGGAGGACATACCCATGATGAAACCTGCTACACCCAAACCACTACGATCATTTGCGGCATGGAGGAAGGTCAAGGCGCGCATGCTCATGAGGGAGCTTGCTATACGGCCCAGCTTGTCTGCACCATAAACGAGGGCGAAGGCGCTCATGCCCACGAGGACAGCTGCTATCAGGTGACGGAGGATATCACTTGCGGCAAGGAAGCGGGTCAGGGCGCTCATGCCCACAATGAAGCCTGCTATACCACTGAAGAAGCGCTTATCTGTGATCGTTTGCATGAACACAGTTCCGGATGTTTCCAGCGGGACGGCAGCGGCAATGACTGCGCTGTCTGTGGCATGGAGGAAGTGCAGGCGCATAACCATAGTCAGGCTTGTCAGCAAGTTACAACAGAAACCGTTGAAGGGCATGCGCATACCGAGGCATGCAAAAACAGTGTTCTGACATGTCAGGTCAGCGAGCATACCCATACGGACGAATGCTATCCAAAGGAAGAAGTCGTGGTGACCGCCACGCCCGAAGTGGGCAGCGACCCCACCGCCACACCCGAAGTGAGCAACGACCCCACTGTCACACCCGAAGCGGGTACCGAGCCCACTATGACGCCGGAAGCGGGTACCGA
>SVGQ01000008.1 GCA_015056245.1 Clostridiales bacterium
GCTCGCGTAGATAGCGCATGCGCATTCTGCCGTACTTGCCAAGCGGGCGCATGTCCTCGGCAGGAATGCCGATGTTGGGCAGGTAGTAGTCTCCACAGCGGCGATAGGTGAGTTTCATGGGTATCCTCTCTTTCTGCTGCAATAGAAAAAGCAGCTATGTACTTGAAGGTTTCCCTTCAAGCCATAACTGCTTGAATTTTCTGTATTTCCCGCGACTCATGACGAGGAGGGGTAAACCTTCCTCTACATAATAATGCGATAGATGGGGTGCACCTCTTTTCATTGGAGTGGCAGTGAGGTGAGGCTTTACGGTCAAAACTGCGGTCAACGCCGTTTTCTCAGGCATCAAAAAAGCCCTGTATCTGTCATGATACAGAGCTTTCTAACTGGTCGAGGTGACAGGATTTGAACCTGCGACCTTTTGGTCCCGAACGCTGGAATCAATCGTTCAAAAACGTAGTATTTGTCCGAGTTTTTGATGTGATTTGGTGGTGTATAGACCTTGAAAAAGGTGGTATCGCACCCATCAAAATGTATTGCAATTCGCAATACATTTGCATATAATAAAACAAAAAAGGAGTGAACCCCATGGCAAAGAGTTCCAATGTTATGGCTCGCGTCGAGCCGGAGATCAAGGAGCAGGCAGAAGGGATCCTGGCACAGCTTGGTCTGCCTGTATCCGTCGTGATCAATTCCCTTTATCGTCAGATCATCATGCGGAAGGGGCTGCCCTTTTCCATGACTGTACCTGCGGGCATTCCCACCCGCGACACCATGAGCGATGCTGACTTCAATGCCATGATGAGCCGTGGTCTCACGCAGGCCAAACAGGGTAATTCTGTCCCGTTGGAGGCTGCCATGGCGGATTTGCTCCGTGGGGAGTAAGCATGGAGTACGAAGTCAGAATCACGACACAGGCGCAGGAGCAGCTGCGGGAGATCAGAGACTATATCGCCAATGAGCTGTTCGCACCTGATGCCGCACAGAACACGCTACGGCTGCTGGCTTCCGCAATGGCATCTCTCGCCCATATGCCTGGGCGCGTCCGTTTGGTAGACGAGGAACCCTGGCGCAGCGAAGGTGTACGGATGAAAGCCATTAAGAATTACCTGATGTACTTCTGGATCGATGAGGAGAAAAAGCTGGTACAGGTCTTTGCGGTCATCTACGCCCGGAGAGATCAGGTCAGTGCGCTTATCAGTATGGAAATGTAAAGGAACCGCCTTGCCGGGCTTCGGCAAGGCGGTATATTATAAGCGCACAAGAAAACACTGGTACATCTGCTGAATGATTATGTTAGTTTATGGCCCCATAATAGAAATTAGCGGCCACTCAGGGTTTTCATCAAGCATTTTCTCGATACGAAAAACAAACCTTCGATAGAAATTAATTATTACAGACAAATGCTTATTGATGAACTGGAGGTTATCTTCCTTATTCATTTTTTGATGTATATCTTCATCAATTAGCCATGCACTATAGTTTTCACTGCTTTGAAACGAATGGATTTGAAACGATAAACGCATTCTCTTGCCAGCATTTTGCGTTTAAGCATTCTGCGGAATATGATGGATGTTTTGGAAATTCGTTTGCGGAAAATGATAAAAACGGCTTTAAAGTTGTTGACACAACTTTAATGAGCGTGTATAATATGCCACAGAGCGGTCGAGAACCGCAAAACAAAAATTGCACAAAGGAGATATTCACCATGAAAAAGTTCCTTGCCCTCCTTCTGGCTGCCCTGCTGGTGTTCAGTTGCGTGAGCGCGCTGGCTGAAGGCGAAAAGATCGTCCTGAAGATCTACGCCCAGTACGCTGACGACGACACCAAGATCCCCTACGACTACGCTGTGGAAAAGCTGGCTGAAGCTTATCCGAACGTTGAGCTCGAGCTGATCGTGCAGGCGCAGGATGATGGCGCCACGCTGCTGAGCCTGGCTGCCGGCGGCCAGCTGCCCGATATCTACCAGACCGGTTCCGGCATCTTCGCCACCCTGCGTCAGAGCAATCAGATGATGGTGCTCAACGATGTGGCCGAGCGCACCGGCTTCGCCGCCAAGGTGTATGATACCTGCAAGGAGTTCCTCTACTCTGACGACGGCAACATCTACGCCTTCCCCTATGCCGGCCACGAGTATGTGCTGCTGTATGTGAACAAGGCTCTGTTCGAGCAGTACAACCTTGAGATCCCCACCACCTTCGACGAGCTGAAGGCTTGCGCTGAGGTGTTCAATGCCAACGGTATCGTTCCCATGGCCCTGTTCGCTCAGGAAGGCTGGAACGCCGCTGCTGTTTACGACATCGTGGCGACCCGCTACAATGCCGGCGGCATCAAGGCTCTGGACAACGGCACTGCCAGCATCACCGACGAAGCCTATGTGAAGGCTGCTGAAGTGGTTGCGGATCTGGCTCAGGCTGGCGTGTTCCAGACTGGCGCTACCTCCACCAACTACGACCAGGCTTCTGAAATGTTCCTCTCCGGCAAGGCTGCCATGTTCGTCAACGGCCAGTGGTACATCCCCGATGCCGAGAAGGCTCTGGGCGAGAATGCGATCTGGATTCCCTATCCCTCCTACAGCGAGGAAGCCTTCGAGGCCAGCAAGACCGCTTTCTGCGGCAGCGGCAGCGTGTCTGGCTACGCCGTCAACCCCGATAGCCCCAACGCCGAGCTGGCCGCTGAGGTTGCCGCCTTCATCAGCGAGAAGTACTGCGAAGCCAAGATCGTCCTGCGCTCCAGCCCGCTGGTGGCTCTGGATGTTGGCATGACCAACGACGAGCTGCCTGTGATGATGCAGGATCTGGTGGCTACCATCCCCACCATGACCAGCACCACCGCCTTCACCTGGGGCCTGACCAATCCCACCTTTACCGAAGCCATCGGCACCTGGTCTCAGGCGCTCATCAGCGGCGAGTACTCCGCTCAGGAAGTGATCGACGAGATCGCTGCCGTGATGGAATGACCCTTCCAGCTGCTTTGCAGCGGTTTGGGCTGCCGTGTTTCACGGCAGCCCTTTTCCCTTATCAACAGCAACCTTCGGAGGCATTATGAAACGCTATCTTTCCAACCGCTGGGCTATCATCGCATTCATCGCTCCGGCGCTGATCCTGTTTGGCGTATTCGTGTTCTATCCGCTTCTTCAGGTCTTTTTCTACAGCTTCACCGAGTGGGACGGCGTAAATCCTGCCGTGTTCACCGGGCTTGCAAACTACCGCAAACTCTTTGATTATTCCGCCTTTAAGGTAGCTAACCTCAACGGCCTCAAGTTTGGCGCAGTTATCACCGTGTATCAGATCGTTCTGGCTACCATCTTTGCCATTGCCGTCAGCGACAAGCGCATCCACTGCCGCAAGTTCTTCCGCACGGCATACTTTATCCCTGTGGTGCTCAGCGTAACCGTCGTGTGTCAGCTGTGGGTTTCCATCATGGAGCCTACCAACGGCCTCATCAACGCCATTGCGCGCGCTCTGGGCATCAACTGGCAGCAGAACTGGCTGGGCAAGCGCTATGAGGCCATCTATGCCATCGCCTTCGTCAATGCGTGGCAGTGGATGGGCTATCAGTTCGCTCTGCTGGTGGCAGGTATGAAATCCATCGGCGAGGAGTACTATGAAGCGGCTGAAATCGATGGAGCCACGGCGCTCAAGTCGCACTGGTACATCACGCTTCCGCTGCTCAAGGATACCTATAACTTCTGCCTGCTGGTGTCCGTAACCGGCGGCATCAAGGCCTTTACTGAAATGCAGATCATGACCGGCGGCGGTCCCGGCACGGCGACCTACACGCTGACCTACATCATGTACCGTCAGGCGTTCGTCAGTCATAAGTACGGCTACGGCCTCTCCGCCGCGGCCATTCTGGTACTGGAATGTCTGGTTGTGATCATGATTCTAAACTGGCTCTTCAAGGATCGTGAAACGCCCCTGCTCAAGAGGCGCAGTCTGAAGGGAGGCGAGCTGGCATGAGTACCGTACCCGTCAAGAAAAAGGCTAAGCTTGGCAGCCCGCGCCAGCATCGCGGTGTATCCTCCGTACTGTTCACCATCTTCCTGTGGCTGTACGCGGTCATTTCCCTCTATCCGCTTTTATGGATGATCTTCTATTCCTTCAAGAGCAATGAGGAAATCTTCGTCACCAATCCCTTTGGACCGCCCATTGCGTGGAAGTTTGAAAACTACGTCAACGCCTGGACACAGTACGATGTGCCGCTGTACTTCAAAAACAGCATCATCGTCGGCGCCCTGACGGTAGCCATCACCATCATATGCGCCATGATGTTCACCTTCGCCGTGGCGAGACTGCGTTGGAAGCTGAGCGAAACAGCCCGCACGTTTATCGCGCTGGGCATGTTCATCCCGGTGCAGGCGATCATGCTGCCCGTTGTGCAGACCGTGAGCGGTCTTGGCCTGATGGGTACCCGCTGGTCGCTCATCTTCCCGTACGCAGGCATCAACCTCGCCTTTGCGTGCATGGTGTACTACGGCTTCTTTAAGGGCATTCCCAAGGAAATGGAGGAAGCCGCCTGCATGGACGGCGCGAACATCGCCCAGACCTTCCTCTACATCATGGTTCCGCTGGTCGCGCCTGCCACGATCACCATCGCTATTTATGTGTTCCTTTCCGCATGGAATGAATTCATTCTGGCTAACGTGCTGGTCGGCACCACCGCGCATCTCAAAACCCTGCCGCTGGGCGTGCTGTTCTTCCAGGGACAGTTTACCACGGACTGGGGCAGCATGGGCGCAACCATGGTCATCGCCAGCCTTCCCGCCATCATCGTCTACTGCCTCTTCTCCGAACGCGTGGAGCAGGCCATGACGGTATCCGGCGCTGTGAAGGGCTAAAAAACAACAAAAACAGGAAACGCACCTGTGCGCTTCCTGTTTTTTGTTGCAATCGGGGCATGCAGTGTGTATAATGTCAACAAAGGGAGGGAGACGGATGGATCAACTGGCGAAGAACTACAAAACACTGGTGCGCAACGCGTGGCGGCTGTTCTATCTGTCACACCGCGCATGGTCACATCCCATTGAACAGGCCGGGCTGACCACCGCCAGCTTTCCGGTGCTGGAGATGATTGTGCACAATCCCGGCGTTACCCAGCAGGAGATTACCGATCAGGTAAGCCTTGACAAAAGCTGCACATCACGTGCCTGCAAGGCTTTGGAGGCAGCTGAATTTATCCATCGGGAAAAGTGCCTGAAATCCGCCCATGCCTTCCGCTGTTATCCAACGGAAAAAGCAGCCGCGGTAGTGGATGAAATTGTCGACAAAGAAAGCCGGCATATTCACCGGCTTTTTGAGGAAGAGAATCCTGAAGAAATGGAAAAGGCCATTGCTCTTCTGGCTCATTTGATTGAGAAAATGCAAAAAGAATAAATCCCTTCGCCGTCAGCAGCGTGTGAGATGCACGATCATGCTGGCGGCGTCGCTTTGCCCAAATTCAGGCAAAATGCCATGATGCTTGAGCACTCCACCATGCCAGAGACAACCTTCTTCATCCTTGTAGACAGCCGTTTCGTCAATGTCTGTTACGCGGATGCGGGCATGCTCGGCATTGGCCTGTGCGTATTGGGAAACAAGACCTTCTATCGTCATGTGGAGCCTTCCTATGCAAGATTGTACATACTTATTGATATTATAATTTAGCATGTGCATCATGTCAAACATGGTAGCAATGTCTCCTTTCCCTCCCAATGAATTTTGCACTCATATAACAGAAAACAAAATCACACACATCTCGCATAAGTATTATATTTGCTTTTCATGCTTTCTATTTGACTATTTTTGCATATAGGCGCTGGGTCATCCAATAGGGGCGCGAGCATCCCTGTTGGCACACAACTTTGCATGCAAAGTGTAGTGTGTTATACCTTTTGTGGGCGCTGACGCTGGAAAGGTGCTGTCCCCGGGGCCGGACAGAGCCTTGCCTGCGGCATGAGGGCAGGCGGGTTTTGTGGACAAGTGCCACGAAAACACCGGGCTTTGCAGGAGCAAAAGCCGCCTGACCGGGAAGAGTTGGGGCAGGAATGCCTGCAGCCATGCGGAAGGCTTCCTGCCCCAACGTCCCGCAAAAGGGATACTCACCCCGCCGCAGCGGATCACTCCCACGGGTCGAGGGCGAGCAGGGTTTCCTTCGGCAGTTTGTCATTATCACAGCCCAGAAGATACGCAATGGCTTTCCCGGCAAACACGTTGGAGCGGATGGTATCCCCGTCAGCAAGCCGGATGATCCGTGCGGTTCCGTTCTCAAAATCGAATACCATCTCGCCCCATTCGCCGTCGCAGTCTGCCTGATACAGGTAGGTAGCGGCGGCGATTTTCTTTTTGCGTTTGGTCTTGCTGGTCTGCTTCAGGCGAATGGCATGCAGCGCTCCGTCAGCCACCAGATGCTCCGTCAGATGATCAACGGCTTTCCGGTAAGCACGTTCTGCTCCGCTGGCGCTGCTGCCTTCAAACAGGATGGCAAGCTCCTCGAAGGTGGGCCGCTTCTCCCACGATCCCACCCTTCCGCAGTTCATACAGATGGACAGCCGCTTTTCCAGTAGAGTCTGTTCCCGGTAGTTCAGTTTGTCAAAAGCACGCTCCACCTGACTGGCCCGCATGCCGTTCCAGAGTCTTTCCGTGTAGTCCCAATGATCGTCCTGGGTCACATCCATCTGGGTGCGTTCGCTGTCATCATCACAAACTGTTTTGAAAAACGAATGACGGTTCCGGAGTCCACGGACAGTATCCAGATACTCCTGAGCAAGCGCAGGATCGCAGTTGTATTTTTCCGAAAACGCTGCAATAGGATCGGATTCGTTGTGCCACATCCACGCCATGGTGCGCAGCATTTTGTAATTGCTCAGCGAAGATACCGACCAGGATTCTTCCCCCATCTGAAACTTCTGGATCTCATCTTTCACAAATGGGTAGATGTAGGTAGTGAACTCCGCGCCTTTTTCAGGATCGTAATCCACCAACTTTTCCAAAAGCATCGTCTGACAGGACAGCTTGATATCCAAAAATCTTTCACCGCTGAGCGAGTCAAAACTGTCGGATTGCAGCGCAGAACGGATGCGCTTGTTGAGAAAAACTTCATAGTGATGCAGGAAGAACGAGAAGTATTTCAGCTCTTTTTTCAGAATGGCGAGCAGAACATATGCGTTCAGATTCTCCATCTCCGGTGGTTCGGGTTGCAGCTGGAAGATGCGCTCTGCCTCCACCAAAGTGATCCGCTCTTCGCCTAAAAGCGGTTTGTATTTGGGAGCATAACCGGTCATGTCCCACGAATAATCCGTCAGCATTGCGCACCTCCTTCCGTGTCAATTTTGAAAAACTCAGCCGCACTCAGCCGTGACTTCTGCCAGAATCGCTTCCTGTTCCATCTCTCTTTCGTAATCCGTTTGTGCGTATTCCGGGTCGCTGATCGCACGGAGCATCCTGTCCTTGGCAACCTTCTTCATGCGGTTTGCAGTAGCCTGATCCAGCGTCCCCCGCTTTACAGATTTGTTGATGCTGTTGAGCCTGCGCTCGTAAATCTGCTTCAAAGGATGATCCGCTGCCAGTTCCCGTTGCTCTCGTCCCCTCAGGTTTCCGATCTGCCGGCAGGTGCGTCCCATGGGATCATCCGGAGCAAAGCCGCCGCAGTATTTGGTGTGGTATGCGTTATCGGTCAGGAACCATTTGCCGCAGATGCGGCACTTCTTTGGCGCGTGTCCCTGGCACAAACCCTCAAAGAAATCTGACCGGAACATTCCCACAAAGGACGCATAGTGCGCCCGTTTCACCAGCCTTGGGGTGCCCATTCCCTCATGCTGCACGCTGACATACTGCAAGGTGACGTTGGCGTAGGAGGTCCATTTGTTTTCTTCCTGCAGGGACATTTCGGGCGGGAAGATCTCTGCAAACAGCATTGCCATGCCGTCGGGGGAACGGTCTGTATGATCTTCATCCAGCCTTGAAACAAATGCCGCCATGGATGTTTTGAAAATCTGCAGCGTCCTGCCCAGCTGTTCCAGTTCGTGCATATAGGACACCAGAGCCTGACCGGTGCAGTAGTTATTTAGCAGTTCATCTTTGGACGCAGTACGCACCAAAGCCTCAATGTATGCTTTGAATTCCTTGATCCCTGTGCGGCTGAAAACCCGTTCCATCTCTGCCAGATAGAAGTCCATGTCCAGCAGGTCGAAGGGCGGCAGGGTGCGCAAAGCCTCCAGCACCCGGACAGCGGTGTTCTTACTGGATGTGAGCATGGCGTTATCGATTTTCGTCCCAAGCGCAAGCATCTTCCCGAAGGATTCCAACTTCCGGGAGATGGTAATCAGGTTCTCGATGGCATCATCAGAGATATTCAGTGCAGCGCAAGCCAGACTGCCTGTGGGCATGATCCGTTTCTGATATGTGATGGTGTCCTTCCAGAAGTCCAGAGTGAGGATTCCTCTCTTCATGAGCATTCCTTCCCCCATGAACAGCCCTCCTTTCTTGAGTACGGTATTACTGTAACAGGTAAAGTTGCAAGATCCTTGCAATTCTCAAAATTCGACAATATACGAACTTATGTTCTTATACCAAAGTCATTATAACAAGCTGGGGATCAATCGTCAACGACAATAACTTCTTGCAGTTGCAATACGTAAACTTTCATCTTTGTCAACAAACATTCTAAGTATACTTGCAATCTTTTCTGTCGAAAATGCAGATTTGACCCTCTTTATTTACAATCCCATCCGCTTGTCCCGTTTTTCAGTTTGACCCTGTCCCCCTGTTAGCCTGTTTTTGAAAAAATCTGACATAAGTATAGTAGACGACGATAAGCGCCTGCCGAAAACGGTGGGCGCTTTCTTCGTTGAGAAAAAACAGGAGGTGGAAAATGAACATTTTCCAAAGGGTCAAAGGGGCAGTCAGCGTACCTGAGGCTGCCCGGCATTACGGTATGCAGGTACACAGGAGCAACATGGCCTGTTGCCCGTTCCACAACGACAGAACCCCGAGCCTGAAGCTGAACGAAAGCTATTACTACTGCTTCGGCTGTCAGGCATCAGGGGATGTGGTCAATCTGACAGCAGAATTGCTGGGCGTAAGGAATTACGATGCAGCAAAGGCGCTGGTGACGGATTTCGGTATCACAGGCGATGGCAGCCAGCCAAGGATCAGCATCCAGCGGAACAACCCCAGGCAGGGACTCTACAGCGAAAAGGAGATGCGGTGCTACTGGGCCATGGCAGGTTATCTCCGGTTGCTGCGGGTCTGGCAGACGCACTACGCTCCCAAATCACCGGAGGATGAAGTTGACGAACGCTTCGCAGAAGCCTGCCAAAACATCTGCTATGCGGAATCCATGATCGAAGGTCTCGCCATCGGAAAGCCGGAAGAACGGGAAGCGCTGGCGGATATGCTGCTGGCAGAGGGCACCATCGAACGTCTGGAAGGGCGCATTGCACTGAGAAAGGAGGACTTGCAGTATGAGCAACCCGACACAGAATTCATCCATTGAATACCCCGCATGGTTTGACGGCAAGCGGATCAATGAAGGCATCTTCTGCACCGAGTTCCTTCGGGATTATCCCATGCTGTCCGTCAACGGCACCTTCTTCACCGTCAATGGCAGGGTGCGGGATGAAAACCGGCTGAAAAAGGTCATCTACGACCGGATCAAGCAGTACATCACCAGCGGTGTTGCCAAAAAGGTAACCAATCTGCTGGATGTGATGCGGATGGAGTGCTGCACAGCCAAGCTTCCCCTGTATCAGGACAGGATCCACGTGGCCAACGGAACTTACTATCTGGACGGCACCTTCAGCACGGACAAAGACTTCTGCCGGAACCGGCTTCCGGTCGCCTACAACCCGGATGCACCGCAGCCCGAAAAGTGGCTGCTTTTTTTGTCTCAGCTTTTGGTGCCGGAGGATATCCCAACCTTGCAGGAATTCATGGGCTATTGCTTTCTGCCCTCCACCAAGGGGCAGAAGATGCTTCTGCTCACCGGCAGGGGCGGCGAGGGCAAGAGCCGCATCGGTGTGGTGCTGATGAAACTGCTGGGACACAACATGAACACCGGCAGCATTGCCAAGGTGGAGACAAGCCCCTTCGCCCGGGCAGATCTGGAACATGAACTGCTGATGCTGGATGACGATCTGAAGCTGGAAGCCCTGCCCCAGACCAATAACATCAAGGCCATCATCACGGCAGAGCTGCCCATGGATCTGGAAAAGAAAGGGCAGCAGAGCTATCAGGGAGATCTGTATGTGCGGTTCATCGGTCTGGGCAATGGCACATTGCAATCCTTGTATGACCGCAGTCTGGGCTTCTTCCGCAGGCAGATCATCCTCTCAGCCAGAGAGCGGGATCCCGCCCGGGAGGACGATCCCTTCATCGCAGAAAAGATGTGCGCCGAAGCGGAAGGCATCTTCCTGTGGTGTCTGGAGGGTCTGAACCGGCTCATCGCCAACAACTACCGCTTCACCATCAGCCCACGGGCGCAGCAGAACATGGAGGATGCCATTTCGGACGGAAACAACATCATCGACTTTCTGGAATCGGAAGGGTACATCCAATTCTGTCCGGACGGCAGGATCAGTTCCCACGATCTGTACCAAGTGTACCAATGCTGGTGTACCGACAACGAACTTTCAGGTCTGCCGTCCAGAAGTTTCTGTTCCTGGCTGAAACAGAACGAAGCCCGCTATCGCATACAGTACACCAATAAAGTCGCTATCGGCGGGGGCAGATTTGCCAGAGGTTTCAACGGTATTCAGCTGCTTCAAAGGCGCAATTCGTAAAAAACGCCACCGACTCCAAAACATGTGTACCAAGCGTACCATCCGTACCCAGGTACACTTGGTACGCTTGGTACATGTACTTTCAAGTCACTATCACTTTTTTATTTTCAGGAGGTTAATTATGAAACAACAGTACGCCATTATGCGTTTTGCCAAATACAAAGGCCCGGAGATCAGCCGGATCGAAAGCCACGACGAACGCACCAAAGAGAAATATGCCAGCAACCCGGACATTGATCCCAGCCGTTCTCACCTGAACTTTCACCTGATCACCCCTAAACGACGATACCGGGCGGAAGCGGAGCAGCAGATCAAGGAAGCGGGTTGCCGCACCCGTACCGACAGCATCCGCATGGTGGAAACCATCTTCACCGCATCCCACGAGTTCTTCAAAGACAAAAGCATCAGAGAAATCCGGGTCTTCTTTCAGGAAGCGCTGGAATTCCTCAGCAAACATCAGGCGCAGGAGACCATGATCTCCGCAGTGGTGCATATGGACGAGCGAACGCCCCATATGCACCTTTGTTTTGTCCCGCTGACCGCCGACAAGCGGCTCAGCGCCAAGGACATCATCGGCAACCGGAAGCAGCTGTGCCGCTGGCAGGACCTGTTCTGGGAGCATATGTCCAGCAAATACCCGGAACTGGAGCGTGGCGAAAGTGCCAGTGAAACCGGTCGCAAGCACATCCCCACCAGCGTATACAAGCAGATGTCCCGCCTGACCAAAAAGCGCAAGCGGCTGGAAATGCTGCTCAGCGACACGAATGTGCTCAATCTCAAGAGCCGGAAGCAGGAGATCAGTCAGGCGCTGGACAGCTATCTTCCCGATGTGTGGCAGATGGCAGCCACCATGAAGAAATACGATGCCGCTTTCCGCGAAGCCGAAGCTTTGGAAGCAGAGAACGAAGCGCTGCTGAAGGAGCTGGAAGCCGCCAAGAAGGGCAGCGTGATGGAGAAGCTGCAGCAGGCAAAAATGCGCAAGGACTATCAGGAGGCGGTTGCGCTGCTGGAGAGGATCCCGCAAGAAATCCTGAATCAATTGAGGGAGGAGGACCGTGGTGTCAGCAAGACCATCACGGGTAGCTTGAATAAATGAATACCCCTATGATACAATTATCGCAGGACGAACTCCAGCGGATGCTGTGTGTGGCTGCCAAAGAAGGCGCGCAGACAGCGCTGGGGGCTTCCGATGCGTTCGTGAACCTTGACAATTGCACCAACAATCAATCAGAAAGCTCGGACATATCGAAGGAGGAAAACAACGATATGTCCCGTACAAGAATCAGGCATAATCTGGTTATCGGCCACGCGCCCGATGGCAAGCCTATCACCCGCTGGATCAACGGTTACACCATGCAGGAGATCATTGAAAACGGCGCTGCGCTGCTGCGTCCCGCAGGGGTACAGGAAGCCCCTGAAACACGAAATGCTCCGGCATTCCGGCAGTATGCCACAAGCTGGCTGTCGCTGTACAAAACCCACACGGTGCGTCACACCACCTACTCGGAATACGCCAGCATCCTGCAAAAGCACCTGATCCCTGCCTTTGGCGACCTGCCGGTGACGGAAATCACCACGGACAAGATTCAGCAGCTGCTCAATGATAAGCGCGAGTACGCCAGCAAGACCCTGCACGAGATCCAAATGGTTCTGGGCATGGTGCTGGAAGGTGCGGTGGAAGACGGATTGATCCCCCGCAATCCTGCCAAATCCAAGCGGTTGCGCAACCCTTCCACCAAGAAGAAGGAGCGGTTGGCATTGACGGAGGAGCAGGTTGCCGATATTCTCAACCATCTGCCGACCCTGAAGCAGAAACGTGACCAGCGTTACCTTGCCCTGCTGATCTACACCGGTATGCGCCGGGAAGAAGTGCTGGCACTTCGTTGGGAGGATGTTGATCTGGAAAATGGGCTGCTGCATGTGCGCCGTGCCATCACCTTCAAAGGCAATCTGCCGGTCATTGGTGAAACCAAGACTCAGAAAGGCAAGCGTACCATTCCGTTGCACCCCGATTTGCTTCAGTGGCTGACCCACGAAGAAAACAACGTGGAGTATGTGATGCAGGACAATGTGACTTCATCCACCATGAAGCGCACCTGGGAGCGTATCAAATCGGAGATCAACGTATACGGCGCAACACCCCATTGCTTCCGGCACACCTTTACCACGGTCTGCCGCCGCAGCGGCATGGATGAAAAGACCATGCAGGTCATCGGCGGCTGGTCGGATATCGCCACCATGCGCAACGTGTACACCCATGTGCAACAGACCGATTTGAAGCGAGCCGGGCAGCTGATGGGCGGTATGTTTCAAGCCAGAAATTTGCCATGTGAATTGCCAACCTGATAAGCCAGCAAAGCATTGAAAACTAAAGCTTTGCTGGCCCTCAAAGCGCAACAGAATTGCCAACCGGTTTGCCAAAGGGGCGATCCTGAACCAAACGGATCAGGATCGCCCCGGGTGGCAGGCTCTCACTTGTATAAAACGTAATAAAAAACGACCGGATTTCACACGAAATCGGTCGTTTTGCTGGTCGAGGTGACAGGATTTGAACCTGCGACCTTTTGGTCCCGAACCAAACGCGCTACCAAACTGCGCTACACCTCGGTAACTGGAGCCAATGAGGGGACTCGAACCCCTGGCCTGCTGATTACGAATCAGCTGCTCTACCAACTGAGCTACATTGGCATATCAGCACGAATCATTATAGCAAACACCCGCCGCTTTGTCCAGCCTTTTTTCAAAATCAGTCAGGGTTTTTCCTTGCAATGGGCTGGGAAGCATGGTATACTAATTTGGTATGCGAGTGTTATCGGTTTCAGAACACTGCGCCGTACTGATGGAGACGTATCGAAGTGGTCATAACGGGGCTGACTCGAAACCACCTTGATCAAATGGAAGGCTCTTGCCCCGTAACCCTTGATTTTCCTAACCTTTTCAGCAACCCGGGAATCATGCATTCCCTTTTTGCTCTCCAGTTTGCTCTCCAACTGTAGGAGGCGTTTTCTGGAGAATTTTGATGGAGACGTATCGAAGCGGTCATAACGATCTCGACTCGAAATCGAGCAAGCCCTTTACCGGGCACGTGGGTTCGAATCCCACCGTCTCCGCCACGAAAGCCTTGGCAGGCAATAGTTTGCCAAGGCTTTTTTCATACCCAGACCGCGCATCTGCACCACATTTTTCATCACATCCGCTCCCTCTGCTCTCCCACTGTTTTGCCGAACGACCCAACCCTTTGATTTTTCGGCACAGGAGCAACCGGAGCCTGCTCTCCGTTTGCCATCCGTCTTTACTTTCCCCGAAAATCATGTATAATGGCTTCATAAACAAGGGAGAAAACGGCTCCCACGAGAGCGTACAACTGAAAAATCCCGAAAAGAAAGAAGGTTTTACCCTATGGCAGGCCCTCTGAATACCCTTCGTTTAGCCCAGGTCGGCATGATCGTGCGCGACATCGAAACCACCAAGGTGAAATTTGCTGAGTTCCTCGGCGTACCCGTGCCTCCCACGGTGGATGGCGGTGAGTTCGCCATCACCCAGACCACGGTGAACGGTCAGCCTGCTCCGGATGCCAACTGCAAGATGGCGTTCTTCGATTTGGAAAACACCCAGCTGGAGTTGATCGAGCCCAATGGCGTCAAGAGCACCTGGCAAGATTTTCTGGATCAGCACGGCGAAGGCATCCACCACATCGCCTTTGGCGTAAAGGATACTGATGAGAAAATCATTGCCTGTGAAGCCATGGGCATGAAGTGCACCCAGCGGGGCAAGTATGGCGATGGCGGCGGCGAATACGCCTATCTGGATGCCACCGATATGCTCAAATGCTTCGTGGAAACGCTGGAAAGCTACTGAGGAGGAACGCGATCATGCAAGTGAAACGAGTCAAAACAGCCGTTGTAGGCTGCGGCATTATCTCGCAGGTGTATCTGCGCAACATGACCCGCCTGTTCAGCATTCTGGATGTGGTGGCTGTGTGCGACCTGATCCCGGAGCTGGCCCAGCGGGCTGCCAAGGAATACGGCGTGCCGAAGATTATGACGCTGGAAGAGATCGAAGCCAGCAACGAGATCGAACTGGTGGTAAACCTGACGGCGGCCTCTGCCCATTATGGCATCATCAAGCGGCTGCTGCTGTCCGGCAAGCATGTCTATACCGAAAAAACCATGACTGCCAAGCTGGAGGAAGCTCAGGAACTGGTTCAGATCGCCAATGAAAAAGGCCTGTACTTGGCAGTTGCGCCGGATACCGCGCTGGGTGCCAGCATCCAGACTGCCCGCTGGGCCGTGGATCACGGCCTCGTCGGCGAGGTAACCTCCTGCATCGTGTCCATCAACCGGGATCAGAACCTGAACGCAGAGCGTTTCCGCTTTCTGCGCAGCGAAGGCGGCGCGCTGCCCTATGATGTGGGCATCTATTATATTCAAGCACTGCTCTGTATTCTTGGCCCGGTTGTTGAGGTGACCGGCTTTGGCGCGCCCGCTCCCGCCCGTCAGCGGCAGTTCCTGTTCAATCAGGATGACCCGGAAAGCTGGCAGATTCCCGGTAACAATCTGGTAGCCGGTTCCCTGCGCTTTCAGCGGGGCGCACTGGGTATCCTGCACTTTGATGGCAACACCATCGGTGCGGAGTGTTCCACCTTCCGCATCTATGGCACAGAGGGCATACTGGAACTGGGCGATCCCAACCGTTTTGGCGACCCCATCCGGCTCATCAAACCGGAAAGTGACCCCTGCTACCTGCCCCTGACCCATGGTTACAACGGCGCTTGCGTGCTGGAGGATGCCACCGAGTTTGAGAAGGGCTACGGCAACCGGGGCATTGGTGTGGCGGAACTGGCATGGGCCATCCGCAAAGGCCGCCCCAACCGCCTCAGCAAGGAAATGGGCCTGCACGGTCTGGAAGTGCTGCAAGGCCTTGACAAAACAGCCGAAACCGGCGGTGTGTACCGCATGACCTCCACCTTCACCTGCCAGCCGCTGAAATCCGGTGTCTACTCCACCATGTGGTGCGGCGGCGCACGGGCTGACGCAGAGCTTTCGCTGGTGGATTAACGGAAAACCTCAAGGGGTCTGTCTGCTTTTGCAGGCGGACCCTTTCATTTTACCATTTACAACCTATCTATTTGTGATATGATGTCATTTATAATCAAATGATATATGACACCACGCAATCATATATCGGAAAGCAATCTTACACGAATATTCAGGAGGAATTGAGATGAAACAGCGTATCGCCCTTCTGCTTGCTCTGCTATTGTTGCTGGCAGCTGGCTTCTCCGCAGCAGAATCCGTCCCGGATGAAAGCTATATTGTGCCCGCTTGGGCCGTTGGGTCCATCCCCGATGAGAGACCCGAAGGTATTACCAGCGGCGATTTTGAATACCTGCTGCTGGAAGATGGCACCGCCAGCATCATAGCCTACAACGGCAAGGAGAAAACCCTCACCCTGCCCGATAAACTGGACGGCTACACCGTATCCACCATCGGTGCAAAGGCCTTTTCCGGCAATGGCAAAATCACAGAACTCACCCTGCCGGAAGGGATTACCTGTATCGAAGACGCTGCCTTTGCCGGTTGCCGCAAACTCACGACCGTATACCTGCCGGACAGTCTCCAGCAAGTTGGAACCAACCCCTTCGTCAACTGCGCCAAACTGACGGATTTCCACCTCCCGGCAGAGCATCCCTGCCTGAAGGTGGTGGATGGCATGCTGCTGAACGCTGTTCAGCAACAGCTGATCTGCTATCCCTCTGCACTGGAAGCCACCTGCTGTACCGTGCCTGAAGGAATCTGCGTCATTGGCGGGGATGCCTTCTCCGGCGCGTCCGCATTGCAGGAGATCCTGTTGCCCCAGAGCGTGACCGTCATCGGCGAGCGGGCTTTTGCTGCCTGTTCCGGTCTCACCGCATTGCAGTTGCCCGAGGGCCTGACTGCCATGGGCGATGAGGCTTTCCGCTCCTGCTCTTCCCTGACTCAACTGGTCATTCCCCAAGGCATCGACCACATTGCCCCCCGCACTTTCTATGCCTGCAGTGCCCTTACGGACATCACCCTGCCCGCCGGGCTTTCTGCCATTGATACGGAAGCCTTCGATCACTGCTCCGGACTGACCACCCTGACCTTACCGGAAGGCCTTACCACGTTGGGAGACCGGGTATTCCAGTTCTGTAGCAGCCTGACCGCCATCTCTCTGCCGGACACCCTGACCACCGTTGGCGTCAATCCCTTTCTCAGCTGCAAAAGCCTGACAGACATCAAGGTATCTCCCGAGCATCCTGTGCTGGCAACCCCGGACGGTGTTTTGCTGAACAAGGCGGAGAAAAAGATCCTCAGCTATCCTTACGCCCTCACCGCCGCCCACTATACCCTCCCGGCTGATATCCAAAGCATCGGCGATCAAGCCTTTGAAGGCGTGCCCCTTGAAACCGTCACGTTGCCGGAAGGTCTCGTTTCCATCGGTTTCAAAGCCTTTACCACCTGTCCTGCCCTTACGGAGATCACCATTCCCTCCACTGTGACCAATGTGGGGGATGCTGCTTTCATGCAGTGCCCGGCGCTGAAAAAAGCGGTGCTACTGAACAGTGTCACATCGTTTTCTCAGTTTCTGGATTGCCGCGCCCTCAGCGAAGTATCCCTGTCTGACGGTATTACCATCATCGCTCCTCATTGTTTTACCGTGTGCACTGCACTTGGCAGCATCGACCTGCCGCAGCAACTCACCTATATTGGCAGATCGGCCTTCTCCAACTGCAATTCGCTGGCAGAAATCACCCTGCCGGACAGCCTGACCTACGTGGGCGAAGGCGCGTTCTCCCTGTGTCCCCTGCTGACCACCGTGGTTTTCCCGGACGGTGTAGAAATGCCCTATGGCCGGGTGTTCTACCGCAGCAACGCCATCAGATACGTCACTCTGCCCAGCGGCATGACCAGCATCGGCCCGGGCATGTTCTACAACAACTTCCAGTTGCAGGAGATCACCATTCCCAGCGGCGTGAACCGGATTTATGAATTCGCCTTCTTCTGCTGCTCTTCCCTCAAGGAAATCGTGATTCCCGATGGCGTGACCCTGCTGGATGAATTTGTAATGGCTGACTGCGCCGCGCTGGAGCATGTGACCATCCCTGCCAGCGTCACGGAGATCCGGGAGACCGCCCTGATGGGTACCCACAGCACCGTGGTTTATCATGTGGCTGAGGGTTCCTTCGCAGAACAGTGGTGCAAGGATAACGGCAAGCTTTATGAATACCTGCCCGTCACTCCTCAGCCCTGATTCCCTGACATTTACTGCCCGCCCGGCTGTTTTGCAGCCGTGGCGGGTCTTTTCATGCCTGCAAAAAAGCGCATCCCCAAAACGAACACAAAACGCCCCCGGCACTGCTGCCGGGGGCGGAAAGCTCAACCGATAAGCTTTATTTTTGAGGAGGAAGCCGACATGCGGCGATATTTACTGTTTGGTTCCTTCCTTAGCCTTGGCTTTCTTCTTGGCGCGCTGGGACAGCACAACGCTCTGCAGCACGATGAAGAAGCACAGCATGCCGCCGGTGGTAATGGACTGCCACCAGGGCTTGGTCAAACCGGAAGCAGGCACGATGGCCTTGATGGTGGTCAGGGTCAGCACGCCGAAGAAGGTGCCGATCACGTTGCCCACACCGCCGGTCAGCAGCGTGCCGCCGATGATGGAGGAAGCGATGGCGTTCATCTCAGCGCCTGCGGCGTTGGTGGCGTTGCCTGCGCCGGTATGCATCATGAACACAAAGCCGGCGATACCGCTGAGCAGACCGCTGATCAGGTAGGAATAGAACCGGGTGCGCTTCACATTCACGCCCAGCATCAGCGCGCTCTGGCTGTTGCCGCCGATGGCGTAGAAGTTGCGGCCCAGACGGGTCTTTTTCAGCATCACAAACACGATCACCACGATCAACAATGCGATGACCACACCGATTTCCATACGGGCGGGGATCAGGTTGCCTTTCTTGGCAATGTAGCCCAGCCACGGAATTTCGATCTTGGTCTTCATCAGGGCCTTGAAGCCCTCATGGGCGATCTTCTGGGGCTCCAGACTGACGATGGTGGTCATGCCGCGGGCAAAGAACATACCAGCCAGCGTGATGATGAAGGGCTGGATCTCCAGATAGGAGATCAGGTAGCCCTGCGCCAGACCAAAGCACAGACCGATGCCGACAGCCAACAGAGCAGCGGTGAAAATGCTTCCGCCGTTGTTCATGTGAACGATGCAGCTCATAACCACCAGTGCAGTCACGCCGCCAACGGAGATGTCGATGCCGCCGCCGATCATAACAATGGTCAGGCCGCAGGCAACGATGATCAGCGCGGCGTTGTTGTTGAGCATATCAAACACCTGCTGGAAGCGCAGGAAGCCGCCGCCCAGGAAGATCATCGCCAGCGCGTACATCGCTATGAAAATACAGATGGTAATGGTCAGAAGCAGCTGGGTATCGGTCAGCGGCTCCCGGCGTTTCAACTGATTGCCGTTCTTCATTTATGCCGCCTCCTTCACTTGCTTGCCGCTCTTCAGTTTCGCCCACAGCTTGCTGAAGAACGCCTTCACCACCGGCGAACCGATGACAACGATCAGGATGATAACGATGGCCTTGTAGGCCTTCACGTCCGTGGAGGGAACCTTCATGGCGTAGAGGGTGGTGGTCAGGGCCTGAATGGTGTAAGCGCCCAGCACGGAGCTGGAAACCTTGAACTTACCGCCGCCCAGCGCGTTGCCGCCGATGGCGACCGCCAGAATGGTATCCATTTCCACATCCAGCAGCAGGGTCTCATGGTTGATCAGGCCCAGACGGCTGACGCCGATGCAGCCTGCCACCGCGCAGCACACGCCCAGAATCATAAAGCTGAGCAGCTTGATGAAGGTGGTGTTGATGCCGTTGAGGCGGGCAGCCCGCTGGTTGATACCCACCGTCTGAGTGAACAGGCCCAGCGTGGTGAACTTGAAAACCAGCGCGAAGATAATGCCGCAGATGATCACGATCAAAATGGGTGTGGGCACCGGGATACCGGGAATGAAGCTGCCGATGGCATTGATCAGGGGGCTTTCCACCGTGGGGGTGGCGCCGCCGTTGATCCAGTACGCAATGGAACGACCGCAGGTGTACAGCACCAGCGTGGCGATCATGGGCTGGATCTTGAATACGGAAACCAGGGTGCCGTTAAAGGTGCCGAAGATGATCGCCACCGCGCAGCAGCATACAAAGGCCAGCGCGATGGAGCCGATGGTGATCTCGCCGGAGCGCAGCACCTTGACAAACATACTGCCCGCAATGGCAGCCAGCGCGCCAACGGAGATATCCTGACCGCCGCAGGCAGCGGTGACCAGCGTCATACCCATGGCCAGCACCGCCAGCTCGGAGGCACCGTTGAGGATACTGATCAGGTTACCGGTGAGCACAGTGTTGCCCACATTGTTCTTGGTGATCTCCACCGAGAAGAAGCTGGGATCCCGGAACAGATTGAACACAACGATCAACAGGATGGACAGAAGAGGCAGCAGCAACTGGGAATACTTGCTCCAGTCCATCTTTTTCTTTTGAGCCGGATTCGCCATATCAGTCCACACCTCCTGCAATCGTCCGCATTACATTGCTCTGGGTCAGTTCCTGACCGCGCAGTTCGCCCACAATGTGCCGGTCGCGCATGACGATCAGGCGGGAGCAGGTACGCAGCATTTCCTCAATTTCGGAAGAAATAAAGGTGACGCTCATACCTTCCTCCGCCAGTTTGCGCACCAGTCGCTGGATCTCCGTCTTGGTACCCACGTCGATGCCGCGGGTGGGCTCGTCCAGAATCAGGTACTGGGGATGGGTGAGCAGCCAGCGGGCCAGAATGACCTTCTGCTGGTTGCCGCCGGAGAGGGACTTGATGGGCGTATCCTTGGACGCGGTCTTGATTTCCAGCGCCTTGATGTACTCATCAGCAAAGGCGTCCGCCTCCGCCTGAGAGAAGGGCTTGAAGAACCCCTTCATCACCTGCAGCGCCAGAATGATGTTATCCCGCACAGACAGATCGGCGATGATGCCATCGTCCTTGCGGTCTTCGGGCAGATAGCCGATGCCCTGCTTCATAGCCTGAATGGGCTTGAGGATCTTGGTCTCTTTGCCGCCAATGCGCACTTTGCCATTGGTTACCCGATCGGCAGCGAAAATCGCGCGTACGCTCTCGCTGCGCCCGGAACCCAACAGGCCCGTAAAGCCGTTGACCTCGCCCTTGCGGATGACGAAATCAAAGGGATTGGTGCAGGCTGCGCTGGACAATTGCTGGGCCTCATACACCACTTCGCCGGCATCGGATGCTTCGTCCTCATCCCGGTTCAGTTCGCTGAGTTCCTCCAGCTCCTTGCCCATCATCTTGGCAACCAGTTCCACCTGGGGCAGGTTTTCGATCTCATACTCACCCACCAGCTCGCCATTGCGAAGCACCGTGATGCGGTCGCTGACCTCATACACCTGCTCCAAAAAGTGGGTAACAAAGATAATGCCAACGCCTCTGGCCTTCAGATCGCGCATGAGGCCAAAGAGCATCGCCACTTCCTTGTCATCCAGCGAAGAGGTGGGCTCATCCAGAATGAGCACCTTGCAGTCCATGTCCACCGCCCGGGCGATGGCCACCATCTGCTGCACAGCCAGCGAGCAGCTGCCCAGCTGCTGCTTGGGCCGGGCCGGGATGCCCAGATTCTCCAGAATCTCCCCGGCCTTTCTCTCCATAGCTTTCCAGTCCACGGTCACATAGTTGCCGCGACCGATAAACATGTTTTCCGCAACGGTCAGGTTGGGGCAAAGCGTGATCTCCTGATACACAGTGCTGATGCCCGCCTTTTGCGCGTCCTGCGGAGAACGGATGCTGACCTCGCCTTCCACGCCGTCGATAAAAATCTGTCCTGCGTCTTTGGCGTACACACCCGTGAGCACCTTGATCAACGTGGATTTACCGGCGCCGTTTTCGCCCATCAGCGCATGAATTTCGCCCTTGCGGAGGGTAAAATCCACGTTGTTGAGGGCCTTGACGCCCGGAAACGTCTTGCCAATCCCGCGCATAGACAAAACGACTTCGTTTTGCATATACACTCCTCCTCCCCTGCTTCCAACAGGTTTTGTCACTTACGGAAAGCGCGGTGCGGAATGCGGAGGAACTCCACATAGCCGCACCGCGCAGAATTACTTAGTCAGACTTTTCGCTCCAGACTGGATTATTCGCCCAGGCCGTAGGTAGCGATGTCTTCTTCGGTGATGGTAGCAGCCTCGAAGAAGGTTTCTTCGGAGATGACCTTCTTCACTTCGATGGTTTCGCCAGCTTCAACCTTCTGGATCATGTCAGCGATGACCTGAGCCTGGAAGGGAGAGCACTGACCATCGTAGTTCCAGTTGCCAGCCAGCACTTCGCGCAGGGCCCAACGGTTGCAGTCAAAGCCCATAACGATGACCTTGCCATCCTTGCCGTGGGTGATGCCAGCTTCGTCCAGAGCAGCCACAGCGCCCTTAGCCATGCCGTCGTTCTCAGCGTAGATGATGTTGAAGTCTTCGCCGGAGTTGATCACGGACTCGGTGATCTTCTTGGCTTCAGCTTCGTCCCAGGTAGCGGTCTGCTGCACAACGATCTTCCAGTTCTCGGCGGCGTCAACCTGCTCCTGCAGGGGGTTGGTGCGGCCCAGCTGAGCGTCGGAACCCATAGCGCCCTGGATGTGGATGATGTTGTAAGCTTCCAGATTCAGGCCCTTGAGCCATTCGGTGGCCAGCTTGCCCTGGTTAGCCATGTCGGAAACCACAGCAGCGGTGTAGAGGCTCTCGTCCACAGCGATCATACGGTCGAACAGGAACACGCCGATGCCAGCTTCCTGAGCGGCGGTCAGCACTTCGTCCCAACCGGTGGTCTCAGCGGCAGAGATGAGCAGGTAGTCCACGCCATCGGTGATGAACTGCTGAGCGGCAGCCAGCTGTTCGTCGTTCTTCAGGCTGTAGAAGGTCTTGGCTTCGTAGCCGTTCTCAGCGGTGAAAACAGCCTCGAAATCCTTCACGTTGGCTTCACGGTAGCCGGACTCAGAGGGGGGGTTGTTCACGATACCCACGGTGATGACATCAGCTTCAGCCACGGCCACACAAGCGGTGATGACCATCAGCAGAGCCAGCAGCATTGCAACAAACTTCTTCATGAAATGTGCCTCCTAAAACTTATTTGTCCAATCTGGTGGACTTGTTACTGTTATTGTATATGAATACCCCCTCAAGAACATTCAAATTCTTTTTTTCTTTTTAGCAAGTTTTTTGGGAAGATTTTTTCCGCCTCCCCAAAAATGACAGATTTATTCGATTGATGATACTTTTTTTCGCCGCCTCCAAAACAGCCAAAAAACATGCTATAATAATCGGAAAGGGGCTGAACATATGACGAATGAAACCAAACAGAACCGCAGTATCGAGCAGCAGATCCGCAGGCTTTTGCTGACAGTGCTCCCGGTGATGTGCGCCATTATTTTTATCTTGATTGTCATGCTGGTCACCATCAATGGACAGTATACGGGCGTTTTGCAAAATGCGGTCACTGCCGCCGACTTTAATCAGGAATTCAAGGCCATGCTGGATTCCGGCATGTACAACCACGTGATCCTGCCCCGCAGCGAGGATGCGGTGAAACAGCTGCCCATGGATGTGCTCAGCGATGCTGAGGATGTACTGCGCCGTCTGGACACCACCACCACCCTGCGGGATAACCGCTGGCGCATCCAGAGCATGCTGGACATGTGCGGGAACCTGCGGGGATATATGGTTGAGATCGCGCTGGAGGAAAGCTACGACCAGCGCATGGAGCTGCTGGAGCGCAACATCCGCGGCGAAACCGGCCTGACCAAGCTGATCGAAACCTACATGCATGAGTTCATTGACGATGAAGTGCGTGAAATGGCCCGTTTGCAGGGACAGGTGACCACGCAGGTAACGGCGGTCATCCTTTCGGTGGTGGCTGGCGTGGTGCTGCTCACCGTCGCCATGATCTGGTATGCGGTCCGGGTCACCCGGCGCATCACTGGCCCCATCGGCGCCCTGTCCACCAAGGCACAGCAATTCGGTGAGGGACACTTTGACGCCGCGCCGGTGGAAACCCATATCACTGAGCTGCAAACGCTGGATAACGGCTTTGACGAAATGGCCCGACGCATTGATGCCCTCATGGACAAGCAGCGGCAGGACCAGCAATCCCTGCACCGGGCAGAGCTGGAGCTGCTGCAGGCCCAGATCAACCCCCACTTCCTCTATAATACGCTGGACTCCATCGCCATTCTGGCAGAAAGCGATCGGGGCGAGGATGTGGTCAACATGGTCACCAGCCTTTCCACCTTCTTCCGCAATTCCCTGAGCAAGGGCGAGGATATCATTTCGCTGGAGGCCGAGCGCAAGCAGGTGACCAGCTATCTGGAGATCCAGCAGATCCGCTACAGCGATATTCTCCGCTATGAGATCCACATTCCCGACGAGCTGCTGGACTGTCAGGTACCCAAGCTGATCCTGCAGCCGCTGGTGGAAAACGCCCTGTATCACGGTATCAAGAACCGGCGGGGCATGGGCACCATCACCGTTACCGGACAAAGCGACGGGGATGACCTGCTGCTGAAAGTGACCGACAACGGCGCGGGCATGGATGATGAGCAGGTGCGCATCCTGCAGGCCGGCATCTACGAAGACCGCCACACCGGTCTGGGCCTTGTGAATGTGCACAAGCGCATCCGGCTGTACTGCGGCGAGCCCTACGGCCTGTTCTTTGAAAGCCAGGTGGGCAAGGGCTCCACGGTATCCATTCGTTTGCCCCAGACCCGTACCCTTGGAGAGGAGCATCATCAATGAAACGCAATTTCTTTTATCTGATCAGCATCCTGCTTCTGTGTCTTGCTCTTACCGCCTGCGCGCCCGCTCCCACCCCTGCCGCCGAAACCTACGAGGATTTTGTGGTGGTGGGCTTCTCTCAGGTGGGCGCGGAAAGCGACTGGCGCAATGCCAATACCGCCAGCATGCAGCAAGCCCTGTCCGAGGAAAACGGCTACCGGCTCATTCTGGATGATGCCCAGCAAAAGCAGGAGCGGCAGATCACCGCCATCCGCAACTTCATCCACCAAGGAGTGGACTACATCGTGCTGGCTCCCACCACCGAAAAAGGCTGGGATACGGTGCTGGCAGAAGCCAAGGACGCTGGCATCCCCGTCATTATCGTTGACCGAAGGATCGAGATCAGCGATGACAGCCTGTTCACCTGCTGGATCGGCTCGGATTTTCTTGGGGAAGGCCGCGATGCAGTGCGCTGGCTGGATGCCCACTACGCTGGCAAACCCCTGCGCATTGTGCACCTGCAGGGCAACATTGGTTCCACCGCGCAGATCGGGCGCACCGCTGGCCTCAACGAGGGCCTTACCTCTCACCCGGAGTGGGAACTGGTCTACCGGGAAACCGGCGATTTTACGCAAGCAAAAGGCCAGGAGCTGGTGGAAGCCCTGCTGGCCGATGGAATGGAATTTGATTTGATTTTCTCAGAGAACGACAACATGGCCTACGGCGCCATTGATGCCCTGAAGAATGCCGGACTGACCCCCGGCAAGGATGTGACCATCATTTCCTTTGATGCCAGCCGCCACGCGCTGGAACTGGTGATGAGCGGGGAGATCAGCTACGATGTGGAATGCAATCCTCTTCATGGTCCCCGGGTGGAGGCCATCATTCAGCGGCTGGAAAGAGGCCAGACCCCGCCCAAGCTGACCTACGTAGAGGAAACCGCCTTTGATACGGAAACCATCACCCAGTCCACGCTGGACAGCCGGGGTTATTGATGATAAGCCACAGGAAGCATCAGAAAGCACCCGTGTATCACACAGCAAGGGTAAAAAGCACCCGAGTGCTGAGCGACTTTCTCAGCGCTCGGGTTTTGCTTTACCCGCTCATGCCAGTAAAGCAATCGTTCTATTGTTCCACAGGCTTGCAGTCCTCCACGCGGATCAGCATAACATCCTGCAATTCCATCTCATCCTGCCGGTCGTTGACACGATTGCTCTGACGCTCCGTGTCGGTATGGAACCACGCTTCTCCATTCCATGTGAACATACTCGCACCATAAAACATCTCCCGACGTTTTTCTGCTTGCCACTGCTTCTGAAGCTGCCCATCAAAACCAACCAGCGTGAACTGAATAAAGGTGTAGGTTTTTTCCATCCAATGCTTGGCAAATACCCAGCCTTCATCCGTGATGGCAAAGGGACCGCTGATCTCCTTGGGGATCGGCTTTTCCCACAGCAGTTGCCCATTTTTGTCCAGACAAATCATTCGGCTTTCCAGCACATCGCCAGTTTCGGCATTCGCCTTGCACCAGTTGAATAGCAGGGTGCCATCGTTCTGCAAACAAGGGCCGTAGAAGAAACCCGAAGACAGCTCCGGGGTGGTGAAACTCCATACCCGCTTACCGTTGGCATCGAAACCGGCTACCATTTGGATCCTGTTTTCGCTCTGATTGTGACCAGCGATCACCCATCCATCGTCATAGGGTACCATGGCAGCCGTACCAAAGCCAATGATTCGTTCTTCTTTCGCCACCTCCAGCGCACGCAGGTTTCCATTCAGTTCTGCAACGGTAAATCCCTTTTCCCAATCGTAAAAGACAAAACCATCCGTCATGCGGCCTTCCACAAGACCGGCTTCCAACGGAAGGGATATCTTGCGCAGCAATTCTCCCTCAAGCGAAAAGAAATGGATAGCCAGTTCCGTATTCACTTGAGAAGGACTATTGTAGAACAACACCGCAATTTCACCGGCGGTGGTCACAATAGGTGTTACATATCGTGTGGTACCCTCTGTTTCATCAATAGCCTCCCAGAGTATGCTACCGTCAGGGGTAAGGCACACCAACCATGCCCGGGTCGGATGACCGCCGCCTTTCAGCTGTGCTTGATCAGCTCTGCCCAACTGCGTATAGCCATTGAGCAGCAGATTGCCATTCGGCAGAGGCGTTACATCGTAGACAGTATCCTGACCAGTACCGCCATAGTAATAAGTATCAGCTGTACGGTCATCAGCAAAGGATGGACATACGCCCAGACAAATCATCACGGTCAACAACAATGCCAGCGCTTTTTTATGTAAGTTCTTCATCGGAATTTCAGCCTCCTTATCATGGATGATGATGTGTCCTGTAAGCAACTGTCAGCTATATACTACGCATTGTCTTACATTCTGTCAACCCACCATTTCCCATTGTTACAAATGCAACACTTCCTTTCCAATGCTTGACAGCTCGTAAGACATGCCGTATGATAAAGCTGTCTTGTAAGACAAGCTGTTTTATCACCCCATCAGGAGGAATGCTACATGAAATCACAACGTTTGCCTGATACAGAGTTTGAGATTATGGACTACATCTGGAGCCTGACTCCGCCTGTAACCACCAGTATGGTGATGGAAAAGCTGGGCAAGGAACGTGGCTGGAAGATACAAACCGTGGTAACGCTGTTCGGACGGCTGACGGAACGTGGCTTCCTGCGCGTAGAAAGAGGAAGCGGACGGGAGCGTGCCTTCTATCCCATTATCTCCAGAGAAGAGTATCTGCGTATGGAAACAGAAACTTTTGTGGAGCGCTACCACAAAAATAGTTTTTCAAGCCTGCTGGCTGCGCTGAGTTCTGACCGGCTGAGTGATAACGATCTGGACGAGTTGAGCCAATGGCTCAACTCCATGAAAGAAGGGCATAACCAATGAGGGCGCTGCTGTTATGCGTACTATCCACAAGCCTTGGCTTGTCATTGATCACGGTGGTGTGTCTGCTGGCTGCCCCCATGCTGGAAAAACGTTACTCCCCCAAAGGGCTGTATGCCGCAGCGGTGGTACTGGTCATCAGTTTTCTGATTCCATTTTCTCTGCTGATGCCCAGGCCACTGGTGACGGTAGAATTGCCTTCTCAGCTGGATCAGGTGCTGTTTCTCTACAGCGTGCCAACGCCATCAGACAATACACCGCTACCAGCTGCATCCATGAATCAGGTTCTGAGTGAGACAGAAAACGGCTCGCAAACTACCACAGAATCATTCCCAGCCAACGCAGACCGTCAGACAGCAGCCACACCCATCAAGGCTACAGAAAGCGGCGTGGTTTACGATGACACAGCGTTGCTGACAAGTGAAAAAAACACGTCATCCACCCGCTTTGTCAGTTGGTTGAGCTTGTTGGGCTGGTGTTGGCTGGCAGGAGCTTTCCTGTTCCTTGGATGGCAATTGTGGCAGCATCATCAGTTTGTGCGTACCCTGCGCCGTTGGCGCATATCTTCCTCTTCTGATCACTATCTGCAAATTCTCATCAATACCAAAGCAGAAATGGGAATCCAGAGCAATATTGCTATGTATATTTGCCCAATCGTCTCCAGCCCCATGTTGCTGGGGTTGCGCCACCCTGCCATTTATCTGCCTGACGAAACGCTGACCGAGGATGAGCTCGCATTGGTGCTGCGCCATGAACTTGTCCATTATCAACGCAAGGATCTTCTGGTAAAGGTTGCTCTGCTGCTATGCCGGGCCGTCCATTGGTTCAACCCGGTTATGCTGCCATTGAGTCGTTGGCTTTGCTACTGTCAGGAGGCTTCCTGCGACAGTTCTGTGACCCGCAACGCAACCCAGGAAGAAAAACGCTTCTACTCAGAAACCATTATCCGTGTTATCCGGCGGCAGGTGCAGACCAAAACCCAACTCTGTACATCTTTCTACGGAGGAAAAAACGGAATGAAAAAGCGAATCTTTTCCATTATGAATCAGAACAAACGAAAAGCTGGATTGGTACTGTGCATTGCCTTGGTGGTAACAACCCTGCTTTGCGGCAGTGTGCTTGCGCTGGAAAGCGATGCGGAACTGGCCTATCCGCAGCCCGCATGGGTACATGCCAAAAGTGGTACCGGTGCTTATCTGCTTGCTGGCCCCACAGCAAACGATCTGAGCTGCCCCATGGGCATCTATCTCAACGGCACGCCCGTCATTATTCAACAAGTGGTGGTCAGTAGTTCCGGTCGGGACTGGGACAGCAAAGAAGGCGAACCCAACTGGGCAGAGGTGATCATTGGCGGCGATGGCTTTGAACTTGGCATTCACGGTTGGATGCCCCTGCGTGATCTGGTATATCAAAGCGCTGATACCCTGCCCACTGCCACACTGAGCGCTGGAGATGACAGTGGTCATACCAGACTGTATGCTGTGAATGACCGTGAAACGCCCGTCATAGCCATGCGCCAGGATGGGACTGAAGTGCGCGTGTTAGGGCAACTGAGCCATTGGCTCCATGTACAATTCGAGGATCAGGCAGCCTTTGTGCTGCTGGATCATACCAGCCTGAGCCCTGATGCGGATCAGCTGCTGTTTGATCTGTTGCCGGAGCGTTTTGGGGGCACTACTCGCAGAGAATTGGATGCCAACTATCTGTATCAAAAACACTACGAAGAAAAAGCCGCTCTCTATGGCGGGCTCCCCTTAGAGTTCTGGTCAGTAGAAGACAAGGCATGGTTCGGACAGTTGGAGGATGTCCACTTGCAGGCTCACGACCACTACTACCTGATGCCCGGCGAAGAAGATCTGCCGCAGGAAAAAGCTATAGAGATCGCACTGGCCACCTATGCGGAAAAAGCCAAACTGGAAACTGTCACTACTGGTGATGTGGATGTGTATCCCGGTTTTTACCGCCTCGGCTATACTGATCCCGTCTACTGGGATGTGATTATTACTTCCAAGGGCAGTACTGATATCCTTGCATGGATAACCATCTCCTCGCCGGAGGGCGAAGTCCTCAGCATCAATGGACGCAGCCCGGATGGTGTAGCGGTGCCCATGGTGACCCCTGAAGGAAATGGCTAATCGACCCTGTACACGCAAAACCGGCCAGCTGTTTCTGCAAACGCAGTGACAACTGGCCGGTCTGTGTACTCTTTTTTTGAAACCGGGCTTACTGATCCTCCTGCTGGGCGCGGTTGCGGTAGTCCTTGGGGGTGATGCCCTCCAACTTGCGGAATACATGGCTGAAATAGTTGGGCTCGTTGTAACCGATCTCCATGGCAATGGTGGACAACTTCATATTGGTGGTGACCAGCAGTTCCTTGGCCCGTTCAATGCGCATAGCGGTAAGATAGTTGATAAACGACCGCCCCAGCGTCTGGGAGAACACGGTGCTGAAATGGGCTGAGCTGAGTCCCACATATTTCGCCACGCTGATCATCGAGATGTTGGGGTCGCAGAAGTTTTCTGCCACATACTTCTCCGCCTTGCTGATCACGTGGCTGTATTTGACCCCGGCCATGGTATCAGCCTTCATGCTCACCGCCTGACGGAGCAGCTCCACCGCCGTCTGCCGGAAACTTTCCCTGCGGCCTGCCGCGGCAAAGATATCATGCTGCTCGCTGAGTCTGGTAGCGATGTCCTTGGCATCCATGCCCGGGGTGGCGCGGCTGACCTGATCCACCGTCATTTTCAAAAGATCGATCAAGGCATAATAGCGCATCAGCGTGCTGCCGAAACGGTTGCCTTCCGGGCTGTCCAGCACTTCATCCACCAGTGCGGGCACATCCGCGGCGGTAGCGTATTGCAGCTTCTGTTGGAAAGCCTCGCCAAAGGGATTGCCCAGTTCCATCAAATCGGCGGCGATCTGGGCAGAATCGTTTACATCCACCACCTGACCAGCCGATACGCCGCTGATCCGTTTGAGCATATCCAGCGCTGTGTTGTACGCCTGGCACACCGCGCTGAGCCGCTGCACCGCATTGCCCACCACGGTGGTCACTGCCGGGCAAAGCTCTTTGAGCTCATGACGCAGGATATTGATAAACTGATAGGCTTGTTCGTTGAGAGCGGCAGTATCCGGGCCCAGGCACAGAACCGCCAGTTGGTTGGCCTCCACAAAGTAATGCAGCTTCATTCCCTGCTGTTCCAGCAGGTTCCGGGCGGCAATGCGGGCCAGCCGGTAATCGTTTTCCTCCGTGCCGAAATGGAACAACAAAATCTGATAGCAGGGCTGCACCACATCCAACTGCAGCGCCCGGGCACGCTCCAGCAGCGTGCTGGTATCCAACCCGCCATAGAGCAGCTGCTGCATATAGTGCTGCAACAGCGCATACTGCACTTCGTCCTGGTCATAGCCCCGGGGCAGGGTGCTTTTTTGTTTGCTTTCTTCGATCTGCTGAGCCACACCCTCGATCACCTTGATCAACTCCGCCGGGCGGATGGGCTTGAGCAGGTACTGATCCACCCCCAGCGAAATCGCCTTCTGGGCTGATTCAAAATCACCGAAACCACTGATGATGATGATCTTCAGCCACGGCATCATGGCCTTGGCGTGACGGATCAGTTCAAAACCATCCAGAAAAGGCATGCGGATGTCCGTCAGCACGATATCCGGCATCAGATCCTGCATCATGGAAAGGGCCATTTCTCCATCGGAAGCCTCGCCGCAAAAGGCAAAGGGGCCGGGCATATTCTCGATCACATTGCGGATGCTCTGACGGATCAGCAGTTCATCCTCCACCACGAATACCTGATACATGGTGCCCCTCCTTTGGCAGAATGGTCTTTTATCAACAAACTACAATGAATCTATTCTATTATATCCAATCGTGTACCATGTGGCAAGTTTTTCTCCCTGTTATTGCCGAAATGGATCGGATACGATATAATAGCTGCAATGATTTCACAATGGTTTTCATATCCCGGAAACAACCGGTTCCAAGCCTTTGAGGAAGGAAGGATGACCCATGCTGAAACGAGTGTTTCTGATGCTGATGAGTCTGGTGCTTTGCCATGCCACCATGCCGGTTTCCCAAGCGGAAGCCCATGCCCCGGATCTGCCCAATCCCAAAGATCTGCCCGCCATAGGCAGCCTGCCGGAGCTGATGACCTTTCAGGATGGCACGCCGGTGCGCACTCCGGAGGAATGGAGCTGCCGCCGTCAGGAACTGCTGACTCTGTACAGCCACTACATGTACGGCTACATGCCCGATCCATCTGGCGAAAACCTCACCTACGCCCTGACCAACGATCCCGATACCGGCGAAAAGCTGCTGACCATCACCATTGCCGCAGGCGAAGCCAGCGCAAGTTTTTCCGTGCTGGTCACACTACCGCAGGGCGATGCCCCCGAGGGCGGTTTCCCCTATTTCATTGAATACATGCCCCACCACTACCAAAGCTGGTTCACCAAGGAATGGGTGACGGAGGTCTCCCCCAACTGCCGCCTGGCTGCCTCCCGGGGCTACGCGGGCATCAACTACGATTGCTCCGCTGTGGCGCTGGATAACAAGTCTTTCACCGGCGCGTTCTATACCCTGTACCCCTACAAGCTGCTGGAGCCGGAAACCCGCAACGGCACCTTGCTGGCATGGGCCTGGGGCGTGAGCAAAATCATCGATGCCTTGGAACAGGGCGCAGGCGCGGAGCTGAACATCAACCCGGCGCTGTCGCTGGTGGGCGGCGTATCCCGCTACGGCAAAAGCGTTGCCGTGGCTGGAGCCTATGACGAGCGCATCAAGGTGGTCATTCCCTCCTGCTCCGGCGCAGGCGGCATCGCCACCTACCGCACCAACAACTCCGGCAAAACCTACGATCTCACCTCCCTCGGCGGCCCGGAAAGCTGGGTCAACGAATCCGCCAACGAACCCCTGAGCAATCTGCAGGGCGGCGAGGGCTACTGGTTCTGCGGACGGTTTGCGGTCATTCCTTCCGTAGAGCAGATTCCTGTGGATCAGCACATGCTGGCAGCGCTGGTGGCAAACCCGCAGCGGCATATGATCATCGTTACCGGCATCACCTCCGAGGGCTGGAACAACACCGAGGGTCAGTGTCTGGCCTATGCCGCCTCCCAGCCCGCATGGGATCTGCTGGGCTGCGGCGACCAGAACAACATGATCATCCATCTGGACGGACACGCCATCCTGCCCAGCGATATGCAGATGATTCTGGACTATTGCGATGTACATCTCATGGGCAAAGCCCCCAAGGATGTGCAAAGCGACCTTTCACAGATGAAGGGCAACCTGTTTCTGGTGCACAACCGGGATAAGCTGTATCCGGAGTTCGGGGAGTGACCATTGCGGTGTAACACATAAAGGGTGGGGTGCAGGGGGATCATCCCCCTGCCGGGTGTGGGCAGAGCCCACAAACCCTGCGCCGCAGCGCTTATCCGCAAGCACAGCGAGCGCCAAAGGCGCAAGATGTGCGGCATGAACCAACAAGCACGAGGCTAACGATCAGCCTGTCAACAATCTGAGGCCCCTGCCCCCCGCGCTCTTTTTCCATATCCAACAGTACAAACCATACCACAGTTCAGTTTGGAGGACATTCCTATGACCACCCCTGTTTTCACCATGGAACAATTCGCCAAAACCGCCCGGGCCGCCGCTGCCGAGGGCTGCGTGCTTCTGCGCAACGAAAACCGTGCCCTGCCCCTTGAAGAAAACTGCCGCGTAGCCGTTTTCGGGCGCACCCAGATGAACGATTTCAAAAGCGGCTTGGGTTCCGGCGGTCTGGTCAACGCCCGGTATGTGGTGGGCGTGTATCAGGGGCTGAAGGAAAGCGGCCTTGTACAGGTGGACGAAGCCCTGCGCCAGACCTACGAACGCTGGGTCAAGGAGCATCCCTTCGATATCGGTGACGGCTGGGGCACCCATCCGTGGTATCAGGAGGAAATGCCTATTGATGATCAGCTGGTCACAGCCTGCGCTGTCCGCAACGACGCGGCGGTGGTCATCATTGGGCGCACAGCGGGCGAGGACCGGGACAATGCCGATGCCCCCGGCAGCTGGCGGCTCACCGAGGCCGAAGAAGCCATGCTGGCGACGGTCACCCGCCATTTTGCCCGCACCATCGTGGTGCTGAATGTGGGCAATATCATCGACATGAACTGGGTGGAGAACCATCAGCCCGCTGCTGTGCTGTATGTGTGGCAGGGCGGGCAGGAGCACGGCAACGCGGTGGCAGATGTGCTCACCGGCAAAGTGTCCCCTTCCGGTCGCCTGACGGACACCATCGCCCGGCGGATCGGGGACTATCCCTCTGCCGAGGGTTTCGGGGATGCGCTGCGGGTGGAATACAAAGAAGATATCTATGTGGGCTACCGCTATTTCGAGTCCTTCGCCAAAGACGCGGTGCTATACCCCTTTGGCAGCGGCCTGAGCTATACCACCTTTGCCCATGAACCGGTCGGTTTCCACTGGGATGGCCAGCAGGCGATCGTTCGCCATCAGGTGACCAACACCAGCGATACCGCTGCCAAGGAAGTGGTGCAGGTGTACGCCCGTCTGCCCATGGGTAGGCTGGGGCAGCCGGATCTGCGCCTGTGCGGCTTTGCCAAAACCGCATCCTTGGTCCCCGGCGCATCGGAAACCGTGGAGATCATTATTTCTGCCTGCACGCTGGCCTCCTTTGACGACAGCGGAGCCACCGGTCATCCCTTCTGCTATGTGCTGGAGGCGGGCGAGTATACCTTTGTCAGCGGACATGATATACGAGATCACCAAGTGGCTGGGCATTTCGTACTGAACGATCTGCAAGTGCTGGAACATCTGGAAGAAGCCTGCGCCCCGGTGGATTCCTTTGATCGTCTCCACCGTAATCCCAACGGCAGCCTGACCCACGAGCCAGTACCTACCCGCACCACGGACCCGGCAGTTCGCCGTCTGGAGCGTCTGCCCGCTGAACTGCCCGCCCCTGCCCAGACCGGCTATACCCTCCGCGATGTGGCGGAAAACCGCTGTACCTTGGAAACCTTCGTTGCCCAAATGGAGGAGGAAGACCTGTTCTGCATCGTCCGGGGCGAGGGCATGAGTTCTCCCCGGGTCACTCCCGGCACAGCGGGCGCTATCGGCGGCGTGTCAAGTCGCCTGACCGATGTGTTCGGCCTGCCCACCGCCTGCTGTTCCGACGGCCCCAGCGGCATCCGTATGGACTGCGGCAACAAGGCCTTCTCCCTGCCCAACGGCACCAGTCAGGCTTGCAGCTGGAACGAAAGCCTCATCACTGAGCTGTACCAAATGGAAGGTCTGGAAATGCGCAAGTATCAGGTGGATGCCCTGCTGGGCCCGGGCATGAATATCCACCGCCATCCGCTCAATGGGCGCAACTTTGAATACTTCTCCGAGGATCCCCTGGTCACCGGGCGCATGGCAGTGGCGCAGCTGAGCGGCCTCCACAGCGTGGGCGTGACCGGCACCATCAAGCACTACGCCTGCAACAATCAGGAATTCAGCCGCCGCCGGGTGGACGCGGTAGTCTCCCAGCGCGCTCTTCGGGAGATCTACCTGAAAGGGTACGAGATCGCCGTCAAAGAGGGCAAGGCCTATACCATCATGACCACCTACTGCCCCCTCAACGGCTGCTGGACCGCCAGTCACTACGACCTGAACACCACCATTCTCCGGGGTGAGTGGGGCTTTGACGGCGTGGCCATGACCGACTGGTGGGCCGTGGGCTGCGAAGAAGGCAGCGAACCTTCCACCCGTCTGGTGGCCTCCATGGTACGCGCTCAGAACGACCTGTTCATGGTGATGAACAATTCCGAGCAGAACACCGGCGAGGATGATTCCGCCGAAAGCATGCGCCTTGGCAAGGTGACCCGTGCTGAATACCAGCGCTGTGCCATGAACATCTGCCGCTACCTGCTTCGCACCCCGGCCTTCCAGCGGAAGATCGGGCAGGTAACAGAGCTGGATCGCTATCTGGAACAACTGCGGGATGAGGATGGCGATGTGATCCTGAACGTGCCGGAGGTACAGGTGGACGCAGAAACCGTCATTCCCGGTGAAGCGATTGATACAACGCCGTGGCATACCACCCTGTTCCAGTTCAAGCTCCGCAAGCGGGGGCAATACCGCATCGATGTGATCTGCCGGGCCGCCCCCAATATGCCCGATACTGCCCAGCTGCCCGTATCGGTGTCCATGGATCAGTTCCTGCTGGGCACGCAGGTACTCACCGGCGCGGACAAGGACTGGCGGATTTTGTCCTTCACCACCCGGGAAATCCGCCGCAGGCTGATCTCCTACGGCAAGTTCTTCTTCGCTGTGGGTGGTCTGGAAGTGAAGGAAGTGCGCGTGGTTCGCATCGCGACCTACGAATAAGACTGCCGGGAGGCGAAAGAGATGATCAGTCAGGATATCCGGAAACTGGCCCCGGAGCAAGATCCCCTGCGCATGGGCATGGGCTGGACGGTGGAGGATCTGTCCAAGCCCCAGATCATGGTGGAAAGCACCTTTGGGGACAGCCACCCCGGCAGCGCCCATCTGTTGTCGCTGGTGGAGGAAACCGTGGCTGCTGTGAACCAGCATGGCGGCAAAGCGGCCCGGTATTTCGCCACCGATATCTGCGACGGCATGGCGCAGGGCCACGACGGCATGAACTACTCTCTTGCCAGCCGGGACATGCTCGCCGGGATGATCGAGATCCACGCAGGAGCCACGCCCTTTGACGGCGGCGTGTTCATCTCCAGCTGCGATAAAGCCGTGCCCGCCCACCTGATGGGCATCGGGCGGGTGAACATGCCCTCCATTCTGGTCACCGGCGGTGTGATGAACGCCGGCCCCGATCTTTTGACCCTGGAGCAGATCGGCATTTACGCCGCCCAATGCGCCCGGGGTGAAATTACCGAAGAAAAGCTGCAATGGTACAAGCAGCACGCCTGTCCCAGCTGCGGGGCCTGTTCCTTCATGGGCACCGCCTCCACCATGCAGGTGATGGGCGAGGCCCTGGGCCTGATGCTGCCCGGCACGGCCCTTTTGCCCGCATGCAGCACCCTTTTGACCGATGCTGCCCGTCAGGCGGGCGAGCAGGTGCTGGCGCTGGCGAAGCTGGGCTTGCGTCCCCGGGATATGGTCACACGGGAATCCTTTGAAAACGCCGTGATGGTGCATGCCGCCATTTCCGGCTCCACCAACAGCCTTCTGCACATTCCCGCCATTGCCCGAGAATTCGGCATTGACTTTGACGCGGAGCTGTTCGACCGGCTCCACCGGGGCGCTCACTATCTGCTGGATATCCGTCCGGCAGGCCGCTGGCCCGCCCAGTACTTCACCTATGCGGGCGGCGTGCCCCGGGTGATGGAGGAGATCCGGCAAGTGCTTCATCTGGATGCCATGACCGTCACCGGCAAAACCTTGGGTGAGAATCTGGATGAACTGAAACGCAGCGGCTACTACGACCGCTGCGATGAGGACTGCGCCAAGGTAGGCCTGCGCTGGCAGGACATCATCCGGCCCTATGACAAAGCCATCGGTACCGACGGCGCTATCGCCATCCTGAAGGGCAATCTGGCCCCGGATGGGGCGGTGATCAAACACACCGCCTGTCCCAAGGAGATGTTTCAGGCCACGCTGCGAGCCCGTCCCTTTGATTGCGAGGAAGACGCGCTGGCAGCTGTCCTCCGGCACGATATCCAGCCCGGAGATGCGGTGTTCATCCGTTACGAAGGCCCCAAAGGCTCCGGCATGCCAGAGATGTTTTATACCTCCGAGGCTATCTCTTCCGATCCAGCGCTGGGCCGCAGCATCGCCCTCATCACCGATGGACGCTTCTCCGGCGCTTCCACCGGGCCCTCCATCGGGCACGTATCCCCGGAAGCTGCCGAGGGCGGCCCCATTGCGCTGGTGGAAACCGGTGATCTGATCCGCATCGATATTCCGAACAGGCGGCTGGACATTGTGGGCATCGCCGGGCGCGAAATGCCACAGAAAGAAGTGGCGGCTGTGCTAGAGGAACGGAAAGCCGCATGGGTAAAGCCAGAGAGTAAGTATACCCGCGGCGTGATGAAGCTGTTTACCCAGAATGCCCGCTCGCCTATGGAGGGCGGTGGGATGGAGTGAAGGAGAAACAAAGGATGACCCCCATCAAAGGAAAATGCGGAACAGATTGCACGGCTTGCCAGTTCAAAGAGAAATTCCATTGCAACGGCTGTGCGGCGCAGGAAGGACACATCTTCTGGGGCGATTGCAGCATCTATCAATGCGCAACGGCGAAAGGTCTTCCCCATTGCGGCAAGTGCCCGGAACTGCCCTGTAACGAGCTGACTTCCTTTATTGAGAATGGGCACAACCCGCATCGAATGACGAATTTGCTGCTTTGGAAAACCGAAGACGCATAACAGGAGCACTCTCATGAACATCAAACAAACATTGGAAGCCCAACTGGGCAGCCAGCCCCATATCCACCTGAACGATATAGATATCGAACCGGCCAGCATCCACGCCATCATGATCAACGAAATCGTGCCTCAGGATCCTGCACAGGACTTTTACGGAGCCAGCGGCGAAGAATACCTGTCCACCACCATTCCCCTGTTCCAGAAAGCAGGCCTGCCCGTGGAAACGGTGGACGACATCCTCTCCATGGGCATCTATCTGACCAACGCCGTCAAAACGCCCAAAGATGGCTACACAGTGGAAAAAGCCAGCATGGAGGAAAGCCTGCCCTATCTGGAGCAGGAGCTGCGTCTGTTCCCCAACGTGCGGGTGATCATGCTGATGGGCGATGTGGCGAAAAAGATGGTCAACCAAATCGCCCGCAAAACCACCAAACGCAACCCTGTTCCATCGGGGGCCACCTACAAACTGCGCGCTCAGGCCTTCTATTGGGGCGATATCCGGGTGATGCCCTCCTACATCATGACAGGCGGCAATATCCTCATTGAAAAATCCAAAGTCGCCATGGCAGCGGAAGACATCGCTACAATGGCAGCCTTGATTCGCTGAACACCCACCCCCGCAAACACACAAACGCCAGACCGCAACAGCAGTCTGGCGTTTTGGTATTTGCCCCTCAACAACAAAATCCCACCCCCCTGCGCCCGTAAAACGGGCGCAGAAAGCGGGATTCCAAAGGGCCTCAGGCCCTTTGGCAGGGGGTGCAGGGGGACAGCGTCCCCCGCCCTCGTCTTACCGGTTCAGAATCAGCTTGGTCAGCTCCACGGGCTCCACGATCTGGCCGTCCTTGTAGACGCGCATGTTGCCGGAAGCGATCTCGTCGATGAGAATGACTTCGCCGTTGTTGTAGCCGAACTCGAACTTGATATCCCACAGGTCGAGGCCGATGGACTTGAGGTCGTCAGCCACAATCTTGGTGATGGCAAGGGTCTGAGCCTTCATGCTCTCGAAGAGTTCGGGGCTCATGACACCAAGCGCAGCCAGACCTTCGCCGGTGACCAGGGGATCGCCCTTGGCATCGTTCTTGAAAGTGCATTCCACATAGCCGCCCTCCAGAGGAGTGCCATCGGCGATGTACTCGCCATAGCGGCGGATAAAGCTGCCGGTAGCCACCAGACGGCAGATCACTTCCAGACCGTGACCAAACACGGTGGCGGGCAGCACTTCCATAGTGGCATCTTCCACGTTGGCGCTCACATAGTGGGTCTTGATACCGGCCTGCTTGAGCAGCTCGAAATAGTGGATGGAGGTCTGCAGATTGGCCTTGCCAATGCCCTCAATGGTCAGACCCACAGTGTTTTCGCCGGGATCGAACACGCCGTCCTTGCCGGTGCAGTCATCCTTGAACTTGAGCAGCACGTTGCCGTTTTCCAGCTCGAATACGTCCTTGGTTTTGCCTTCGTAAAGCTTCTTCATTGTCCAGCACTCCTTCGTTGCAATCTGCGAAGTGTAGTTCCGGCGTTTCTCCGGGCATTTCCCGGGGACAGCACCTGTCATCCTACCTGAAAAAAACCGTGCTTATCATATCACAACGCAGGTAAAAAAATCAATCAGCGCGAGTAGAAGAATTGCAGATTTCTGTGTTTTTTCTGTGCTGCTTCCAAGAGCTTTACTGGCGGCTTTGATAATCCGCATGGATATCGGCAGCCCAATCCGAATCGATAGGACGGCAGCAGCGCACATTGGATACTGTTTCGCTCAGCACCTGATAGTTCACTTCCACACCGCGGGAGTCGTTGTGGAACTGGGCGGCATGGCTGCGGTCGATACCATAGCGTTCCGCGGTTTCCAGCGCGTCGATGTTAGCCCCCAGAAAGAGGAACTCCCAGCCGTACTTTTCCTGCTGACGCTTGATCATCTGACGCACCTTATCAGCAGAATACCGTTGGCTGGCGTTTTCCATGCCATCGGTGGTGATGACGAACAGGGTATGCTCCGGCACATCCTCCGCTCTGGCGTACTTGTGCACGTTGCCGATGTGATGAATGGCACAGCCCACCGCATCCAGCAAGGCGGTGCACCCGCAGGGGCAGTACTCCTGTCGGGTGAGAGGCTTGACATTGCCGATGTTCACACGGTCATGGATCACATGACGGTCTGTATTGAACAGCACGGTGGAAACCAGTGCATCTCCCTCCTCCTGCTTCTGCTTTTCCAACAGGCTGTTGAAGCCGCCGATGGTGTCAGCGGTCAGGCCTGCCATGGAGCCGCTCATATCAAGGATAAAAACCAGTTCTGTCAGATTCTTTTTCATGTTGGTACCTCCTGTTTTACCACCGGATATCCGGCGAATGTTTTTACTTACCCGAGGGGCTTCTCCCTTTCGGCAACCATAGCATAGCAAAACAGAAGGAAAGTTGGGTCGCCTGTGAGGCGACATTTTCCAGAATGGCCTTTCCCCAGCAAAAAGCTGCCCTTCCGTCTCCCGCAAGAGAAGAATGGGCAGCCTTGTTTATGAATGGTTCTTGCTTGTTGCGTCCGGTTTCGACAGATGCAGCTTGTGATCGTCCACATAGCCGCTTTTATGGTACACAGCCTGCGCAATAAGGTTTCCCTGCCCGGTGAGCAGTTCAAATTTCTGCATGGGCCCCCGGCTTCGGCACTCCACCTCCGCAAAGGCGAGCATCCGGGCTGCCAGGCCTTGCCTTCGCCAAGCAGGCTCCACATAGAGTTCTGTTACTTCCGGCATGGCTGCCTCATAGCAGAAGGAACGCTTTAACTGAACACAGACAAAGCCCACCAGGTCCGCTCCTTCCTGCGCTACCACCACCACTTCCTGCCGATTGCGGCAAAGCGAATCCCGGATGCGCTCCGGCGTGGTCAGACCGCTGCCGTTGAACGCTTCGTTGAGCCGGTGCAGGGATTGTGCATCCCTTTCATTTGCCAATCGGATCATCACAGCCCTCCTTCAGTTTCCCAGCAGCGGCAGATCAAACGCGTACAGCGCTTCATTGATCTGCATCACATCGTAGATTCCTTTCTGGATAAAATATTCCACCACCAGATCAAACCTACTGCTGGGGCTCAGCGCCAAACCAGCGGTACGCAAAAGCTGATCCGTCTCCGCCCGGTTGAGGCGCAGAGCGATGGCAAAAGCCAGTGCCGTCTGCTTACTGGGTTGATAATGAGGATGATTGCGGATCTTGGAAAAAAGACGGCGATCCACATTGGCCCGGCGGTAGCATTCCGGATCGGTCATGCCGTGCTCATCAATCAGGCGCAAAAGCCGCTGTGTAAAGCTTTCATCCTGTTGACTGAGCAAATCGCGCAGGATGGCTTCGTGATCCACTTCCCGGCAGCTTACATAATTGGGCGCAGAATCGCCATACGTATCTGACGCAAAAGCACCGCAGCCATCAGGTATCTCCCAGTCAGCTTCCATGAAGTCATCTGCTGTAGGTGCCTCTTCCTCCTGCCATACGCTTATTTCCTTGGCAAAAGGAACAGCATTCTGCATCAGCAAAGGCCGTTTTGCCTCACGAATCCCATCCGGTATCTCAGGCACGGGCGCGCTATGGGAAACCGACTCTGTCTGCGGTGGTTCCGGCGCGTACGCAAGCTGTTCGCCGCTGTGTTCCGCCACATAGCGGTCATCCACAAACTGCTGGATATCCTGCTGCAGACGGCTGCTGATGCGGAAGCTTTCCGCATCATACACCACCAGATAAACCATCAGGTCATTGTCCAAAACAAAATCCCGGATCTCATCCATGGCGATACGCAGCGCTTTGTCTCTGGGATAGGCGAAAATACCGGAGGAGATCAGGGGGAACGCCACGGTTTCCAAGCCTTTTTCCTGAGCCAGCTCCAGCGCATGCCGATAGCAAGCCCGCAGTGTCTCCTCCTCGCCAAAGAAGCCGCCCATCCATACCGGCCCTACTGTATGGATCACGTAGCGGCAGGGCAGACCATACCCCTCTGTCAGCTTCACTTGACCGGGCTTGCATCCGCCCAGCTTTCGACAGGCCTGTGCCAATTCCGGCCCAGCCACACGATGGATCTTCCCATCCGCGCCGCCACCGCCCAATAGATGCGGCGCAGCGGAATTGACGATGGCATCCACAGCCATGCGGGTGATATCATTGCGAACGATGGTAAAAGGCATGATGGTCTCCTTTCTGGTAAAGAATCGTTAACGGACGGCTCATTCCGTGCGGCATGGGCCGTACATGGATTGGCTTGCCGCAGATGGACATGCTGCATGGTTCTGCCGATGTCCTTTTGATGATAATGATTCCGGGAAGGTCAAAGCGTTGTGATCATCCCGTGTATTGTCCCAACAGCCGATCAGCGTTCTGATGAGTGATCTTCTCCAGCTCCTCCGCCGTCAAGCCAAGGGCCTGCAAGCCCGCCAGCGTGTGCTGCGGGGTTTCCCACGGGCTGTCGCTGCCGAACAGGATCCGATCCGCACCATGGTTGCGGATCATCCGCAGATATTGCTCCGGAGCAATATAATCCGCCACAAACGCTGTATCAAAGTACATCCCGCGTCCCACCAAATATTGCTCCACCTCATCCCACATACGCCAGCCGCCCATATGGGCCGCTACCACGCATGCATCCGGCACGGCATCCAAGGCCCGGGCAAGCTGCATGGGCGTGCAATGTACCGGCGGCGGCATGCCGATGTCCTTGCCCGCATGCAGCACCACGATCAGATGCAATGCCGCTGCTTTGTGCAGAATTCGGATCATCTCCGGACTGTCCACATCAGCGAACTGAAACTCCGGGTGCAGCTTGATGCCTTTCCCGCCAACGGCAGCGATCTCATCCAGTACAGCTGCCCAGTCTTCCTGCTGGGGATGCAGGCTGTAAAAAGACAGCAGCCTGTCAGACTGGATGCCGGATGCAAAACGGTTGATCGATGGGGTCTGGCTGGGCTTGGTGGCAATGGGTAAAACGACGCTTTTCTCCACTGCATTTTCTGTCATGGATACCACAAGCCCTGTCATGGTGCCATCGGTGCGGGGCGGCACTGCCCTGCCCTCCACCCGCAGCGTACCGGCCTGAAGGGAGGCCAACGCTTTAGGCGCTACAGCATCCGGGAAAATATGGGTATGAAAATCGATCATGGATTCACCTTCTGTATTCAGATTGCGGGTAGATGTATTGTAGCGCAAATGTCCGGAAGGGTCAAATAGCACCCTGCTTACCTTCAAACAAAAGGGAGCCCCCCGGTCGTTTCCCGGAGACTCCCATCTGTTATTCCTGCGTCCCTTCCCGGAAATCGTCCAGATAACGATCCACAGACCGGGTCATTTCCCGGGAAAAGTCCGAATTGTATTTCCGTTGACAGAAAGCCTGCATCCAATCGGCATATCCCTTCACACCGCAGCGTGGCGTGAACATTTCCTCCAGTTCGCTGGCATCCAGATTCCGATAAGCATTCTCATGCACCACATGATGCAGGGCGACCCGCTGAGGCTTTTCCCGCTCCAGCTGTTGCCGGGTGGGATAGCCGAACACCAGCATCGCTGCCGGAAACACATAGGCCGGCAGATTCAGCATACGGCGGTGGGTCTCACAGTTTTCCATAATGTCACCGATATAACAAGAGCCAATCCCCATACTTTCTGCCGCTGTAACCGCATTCTGTGCGGCAATATTGGCATCGGATACCGCCAGCAGCAAATCGCCCACACCGGGATGCCGGGGTGTGCAGCCCGCCGTCTCAAAGGCGCTATACCACTTTCGGCAATCTGCCAGAAAGATAAGCACCATCTGCGCTGTAGCAATAAAGGGCTGATGATCGCAGCTTTCGGACAGCTGAGCTTTCAGTGCCGGATCGGTGATGTCCAGAATGGTGTACAGCTGCTGATTGCCAGCGGTAGGAGCATTTACGGCAGCCGTCAGGATCGCTTCTTTGGCTTCGGGCGCGATCGGGGTATCTTCAAACACCCGCACAGATTTACGGGCGATCAGTTGCCGGATGGTTTCGTTCACTGTCTTTCCTCCTATGTGTTTACATCGCACTCCAGATAAAACAACTCTGAATCAAACAGGCCATGATGGCTTACCAGCTTGCGGCCTGCCACCCGGAACCCCAGCTTGCCATACAGCCGCTGAGCTGGCAGGTTGCCCTCATAGGTATCCAACCGGATCACTTTGCAACCGCGGCGGCGCGCTTCCTCCTTAGCAAAGAGGACCATCTGCGTGCCGTAGCCCTTGCCGGACATTTCAGGAGCCATGGTCAGGGTATGGATCACCAGCACTTGCTGCGGTTCTGCCGGATACTGCCAAGGCATTTCCGCATAGGCCTCCGCCTGATGCTGATTCAGGATCATACTGGCGCATACCTGACCGCTCTCCTCCAGCACATACAGTGTACCCTTTGCCAGCGCTGTCTCTGCATCCCGCCGGACGGGATAGATACCCGGTTTCCAATTGGTGTAGCTCTGGGTAGCAGCTTCATGAGCCAACAGGCGCAAATAGCTGTTCTCCACAGCATCAATATCCTGATGAGTCGCCAGACGAATCATCGGATTCCTCCTTCTGCGGGAATGACTTTTTCCACTGAATATCTACAACAGGGGCAGTATCCCAGCCGCCATTTCCCCGATATGGTTCGGGCAGCCGCCAAAGCGGCTGCCCGATTGTTACGATTTCAGGTTGATTTTTCGCCTTCCCGATCAGGCATCCGCATCCGTGCCATTGTCCACATTACGGTAGCGTTCCATCCGGTTGGCCCGGCGGCGCTGTGCCTGCTCACCTGAAGGCGTTTCGCCTTCAGGACGGGCGAAGGGATTCTGATCATCGGTACCGATGGGACGTGCAAAGGGATTGGCCTCCATGGGCGCGAAGGACGGGTTGCCGTCAGGAGTGCCTGTCATTCCTTGCGAACCGGCATCCATGGGGGTGTAGGGATTCGTTTCTTCCCATCCCCTGCGCGTGGGGGCATATCTGCCGGAATAATCTGCGTTATTGCCGGTGATGCTGCCGTTGCTGAAGGGATTCCGGCTTTCGCTGCTGCCGTAGGCTCCGCTCTGAGGCGGCTGCTGAGGTGCCTGGGGCTGACGGACCGAGTAGGGATTCTGCCGGCTTCCGGGCTGCTGGTTTCCGCCGGCGGGCGGTGCAGCCATTGCGCGGCGGGCATAGGGAGACTGCTGATTTTTACCTGCTGCGGGCTGCTGATTCCTTCTGGCCTGAGCCGCTCTGGCAGCAGCTGCCTTGCGCTTGCGGTTCTGGTTCATGGCATAGGCGTACACACCGCCGGCGCCGCCGATCAGCACCACACCGGCTGCAATCAGGCCCCAAGGTGCGGTAGACGTTTGCGTTTCCTTGGTTTCATCGGTGTAATCGATGGGGATCATGGTACCGATGACAAAGGTGGGCGTAGGTGTTACTTCCGCACTTGCTTCAGGCGATACGCTGGGTACCGGCGTTGCCGTGGCAATGGGATTGAAGGGAGCATAGCTGGGCTGTACCGATACGCCGGGATTCTGCCAGCTGCCCACGTTCCAGTCTTCCACAGATCCGATATTGCCGGGCTGGGCCACTCCACTGGAGCTGCCAGAGGAAGAAGAAGAGCTGCTGGAGGAGCTGTCGCCGGTATTGTTGCCAGAGTTGGCTGCAATGCCCTGCTTGTACTCGGGGCTCTGCAGGAAGGCGGTCAGCTCGGTCAGGTTCAGGTGATGGAAGTAGTTGCCATTGATCCAGCCGACCTGACCATTCTGGTTCACATTATACCAGGTAACGCCGTTCACATCACGGGTGCCCAGCACAAGGCAGAAGGCGTAGCGGTTGAGCACCTTGATACGGCTGCTGCTGGCGCTGGCGTCGCTGCGGAAATTGACCGTGGAGCTGCTCACATAGCCATAGCTGGACAGACCATGAGGATCATAGGGATCAGGTGTGACAGAGGGCGTTTCCGTGGGCCCTGTCTGGTTGTTGATGAAGTCATCCACCTCAGCATCCGTAGCGCGGCGCAGCTGATCCTGACGGATATAGCCACTCACGCCATCCCGGAAGGAGCTGTACCAGCCGGTACCATTGCGGTATTCGATGCCATTGACATAGACCATCGTATCCTTTGCCAGCCACAGCTTCGCCTCGCTCTGAGCATCGGCGTAGGTGCGCAGAGGCACGTTATCACTGCGGGTGATGTAGTAACCTTCAACCTGCGCAGTGGGCGGGGGAACCTGCTGGTTATACTGGTTGATGATGGCCATTGCCTGCTCGCGGGTGATGGGCGTGAGTGCGCTTGCCAGCACCACACCGCTGTCCAGCGAGTCGCCCAGCACCATCTGGGCGCTGCTCCACAGCGTGCCTTCCACAGTAGCCTGACCGTTCACGTAGACCAAAGTGTTCTCCGGCAGAATGGCGATAATGGAGCTGTCGCTGTTATTATAAGCCTTGCGCAGGGAAGTCTGTGTATTCACCAGCGCATAACCCATGTAGGATTCATCCTGCTTCTTCTGATAGTAGAAATCCACCACATTGGGTTCGGCATAACCCAGATCATTCACCACCACGGTATGGGTCTCGCTGCTGGCGGCGCTGGGCTCATAGGCTGCACCTGCCATGGAATCATTCCGGGCGACGGTATGGGTGCCGGGGCGCAGGGTCAGCTTCTGGCTGGCGATAACGCTCATATCCTGCACATTGATGTAACGCACATTGACAGTACCCACCACGCTGTTGGAAACCAGCGTGAAGGTGATCTCTGCAGGAGAGGCTTCAAACCGGTCATTCACGACCACCTCAAAGGAAGCGGGATTGCTGGTGCCCAGAGAGTAGCCGGTGGGGATATAGCGCTCGTTGGCGCGTACCTGATGTGTGCCAGGCTTGAGCTGGATCACTTCGGGACCACTGATCTCCTTGCCAATGGCATCCGTATAGCGGACCGTCAGGTCGGCAGCAGTGCGGTTCTTGGTATATTGGAAAGTGACAGTATTCGGGGTTGCAACGCCGCCAGCCACAGAGATCCAGCTGTCGCTGACACTGGTGAAGGTATAACCTTCAGGCTTGACAACGAATTCGGAGGGATCATAACCGCCTTCCTCCAGCTCAACAGTCTGAGAGGGCAGCAGTTCCTTGCCCTTTTCATCCACGAATTTCAGCGTGACACTGGCCTTCTTGGCAGGGGCAACAGGCGCCTGATACGTGAACACCACGGAAGTGGGTTCAACGGTACCATCCGCTTTCAGCACCACGGTAACGGGATCCACCTTCACACCGGTATATCCCTGCGGGATCTTCGCGCTGTTGGGTGCGATCCGGTTTTCGCCTTCCTTGACGGATACAGTCTCGCTGGCGAAGGCGCCAGTCTCGGTGGTCACATACAGCACATCCACAAAGCCGGTAACAGGCGGTGCCTGATAGGTGAAAGCAACGCTTTCAGGGGTGAGCGAACCATCGGCGTTCAGGGTAACCTGCACCGGATTGATCGCCACAGGGGTGTAACCCTTGGGAATCAGGCTTGTATTGGGCTGGATGGTGTTTGTGCCTTCCTTGACAGGTACCAGCTCGCTGTTGAAGACAACGCCAGTAGCAGCATTCAGGTAATTGACCAGCACCGTGCTGCTGATGGCGGGGGCCTGATAGGTGAAGGTAACAACCGGCTTATCCAGCTTGCCATTGGCATCGAATGTCACGGTAACAGGATCAGCCGCGGTGGGCACGTAGTCCGCCGGCACCTTGGCAGCGTTGGGAGCCACCACATTGTTGCTCTCACTGACATTCACCTGTTCACTGGCAAACTCGCCGCGCTGGCATACATAGCTGACGGTAACCGTGCCGGTCTTTTCGGGAATCACAGGCGCGGCGAAGGTGAACTCCACCCGGGCGGGATTCACACTGCCGTCTGCGCCAAAGGTGACCACAATCGGATCAACCGCGATGGGCGTATAATCCGCAGGCACCTTGTTAAAGTTGGGCGATACCACATTGTTGGTTTCGGAAACTTCAACGGTCTCGGTAGCCAGCTCGGTTCCATCTGCCATGTAGGCCACAGTGACCGTGCCGGTCTTCTCGGGAATCACAGGGGCAGCAAAGGTAAACTCCACACGGGCGGGATTCACGCTGCCGTCTGCGCCAATGGTGACCACAACCGGATCAACTGCGATGGGCGTATAATCCGCAGGTACCTTGTTAAAGTTGGGCGATACCACATTGTTGGTTTCGGAAACTTCAACGGTTTCGGTAGCCAGCTCGGTTCCATCTGCCATGTAGGCTACGGTGACCGTGCCGGTCTTTTCGGGAATCACAGGCGCAGCAAAGGTAAACTCCACGCGGGCAGGATTCACGCTGCCGTCCGCGCCAAAGGTGACCACAACCGGATCAACCGCGATGGGCGTATAATCCGCAGGCACCTTGTTAAAGTTGGGCGATACCACATTGTTGGTTTCGGAAACTTCAACGGTTTCGGTAGCCAGCTCGGTTCCATCTGCCATGTAGGCCACGGTGACCGTGCCGGTCTTTTCGGGAATCACAGGCGCGGCAAAGGTGAACTCCACGCGGGCAGGATTCACACTGCCGTCTGCGCCAATGGTGACCACAACCGGATCAACTGCAATGGGCGTATAATCCGCAGGTACCTTGTTAAAGTTGGGCGATACCACATTGTTGGTTTCGGAAACTTCAACGGTTTCGGTAGCCAGCTCGGTTCCATCTGCCATGTAGGCTACGGTGACCGTGCCGCTAAGACTGGCCAGCTCGATGAATTCAGCCATCACATAGCAATCGGCACCATCATAGTTGATCTTGTACCACTGCTCACCGTCATTATTCACTACCAAGCCATATACATACACCTTGGTACCGGATTTGGAGATCTTTGCAGCAACATTCTTGTTGCCATCCTTCCAAGGATCCTTGCGTACGTTCAGACTGCCAGCTTTGGTAGTGCCTTCCCGTTCGATCACCTGACTGATCTCAGGATGACCAGGAACCGGTTCCGGTTCAGGTTCAGGTTCGGGCTCGGGTTCGGGCTCGGGTTCGGGCTCGGGTTCCGGTTCAGGTTCCGGCTCGGGCTCGGGTTCAGGTTCGGGTTCAGGTTCGGGTTCGGGTTCCGGTTCGGGCTCGGGTTCCGGTTC